>JASHVC010000224.1 GCA_030039655.1 Xanthobacteraceae bacterium
ATCGAGACGGTGGCGCTGCGTGTCGAGCGTCACGTCGAGAATGCGCGCCGCGTTGCCGAATTCCTGCGCGACGATCCGCGCGTCGCCTGGGTCAACTACGCGGGCTTCCCCGACAATCCCTACCACGCGCTGGCGCAGAAATATCTCGGCGGCCGCTCCTGCTCGCTGATGACATTCGGCATCGTGGGCGGACTGGAAGCGGGCAAGGACTTCTACGACGCACTGAAACTGTTCAAGCGGCTGGTAAATCTCGGCGACGCCAAGTCGCTTGCTTGTCATCCGGCGTCGACGACGCACCGGCAAATGTCGGCGGAGGAACAATCCAAGGCCGGCGTGACGCCGGACCTTATCCGGCTGTCCATCGGCATCGAGCATGTCGACGATATCATCGGTGACCTCGATCAGGCTTTGGCAGCGGCGCAGTCACCGCGCGTCGCGGCGGGCCCTTCGCTGCGGGCAGCCGAGTAACTGCGCAGGTAGAGAATAAACCCAATGCCGCTTCTCTTCGACATCGAGCGACCGGGCTCCACGAGCGAAGTACGCGCCGCAAATTGCGTCACCGTCGGCCTTATCAACAACATGCCGGACGCCGCGCTCAAATCGACCGAGCGGCAGTTCGTCGATCTCATGCGCGAAAGCACGCGCAATACCGTGGTTCGGCTACTTCTGTTCTCCATCCCCGAGGTGCCGCGTTCCGATACGGCGCTGAAGGACATGGCGGGCCGCTACCGCGACGTCAGCGAGCTGTGGGACACCCACGTTGATGGTTTGATCGTCACCGGGAACGAGCCACGTTCGCGAGACCTCAGGGGCGAGCCGTACTGGGATGCGCTGGGTCAGGTCATCGATTGGGCGCGCGAGAATGCGTCTTCGACGATCTGGTCGTGTCTGGCGGCGCATGCCGCAGTGCTCCGCCTGGACGGAATCGAACGGCAATTGCTACCGGCGAAGTGCTCCGGTGTGTTCGAGTGCGAGGTGATTGGGCGGCATCCAATGACGCGGGGCGTGGCTGCACCCATGCGCATTCCTCATTCCCGACTTAACGACTTACCTGAGCGGGCGCTCACGTCCTGTGGCTATCGCATTCTCAGCCGGTCGGCCATCGCCGGCGTCGATATGTTCGTCAAGCAAGAACGGAGCTTGAACGTCTTCCTGCAAGGCCATCCCGAATATGAATCCGACTCGCTGTTGCGCGAATATCGCCGCGACATCGACCGCTATCTGCGTGGCGAGCGCGACCACTATCCGGCCGTGCCTCAGGGCTATTTCGACGAAGAGTCTATGGCGTGGACCAGCGCCTTCCGCAATCGTGCCCTTTTTGAGCGCGATGGCGAGCTCATCAAGGCCTTCCCGATGCGCGAGCTGGAGGGGAGACTCGAGAGCCGGTGGCGCAGCGCCGCGGCCGCCATGTACGAAAACTGGTTTGATTACCTGAAAGAGCGCA
The DNA here is from genome assembly GCA_030039655.1 of Xanthobacteraceae bacterium. Next base: position 1,445 of record JASHVC010000224.1, read on the forward strand.
AGGCCGACCGGCAGACACCGATTCCTCGGCGGCGCGCCTGGCGCGATCGCCGCAGCCGTCGCGCCGGCCCCACGGCGGTTTCGTAAACCACTCGCCTCAATCGTGCTATCGTTATTCGTGCCGCTGCCATGCGTGCGGGCGCGTCGACACGCGCGTGGCGGCTGTCAAAAGGACTCTCATGCCGAAGACCGAAGGCGTTCTCCATTTCACCATTCCGGTCAAAAACCTCGACCGATCGGAAAAGTTCTACACCGAGATGCTCGGCTTCGAGAAAGTCGGCCGAACTAATCGCATCGCCTTCATGCGCGCGGGCGATGACTTCTTCAATCTTACCTATTCGGAAAATCCGATCACGCTCAACGCCGAGGGCCGCCATGAGATCCACTCAGCCTTCCGCGTGACGCCACAGATCTACGAAGAGACGCTGAAGCTCCTCCCCGGCAGGGGCATCGAGATCTTCAAGCAGGAAGATCGGCAGGAGGGCGTGTTCGTCGGTCGCAGCGCCTATATTCGCGATCCCGACGGCAACGTCATCGAGTTCATCGATCTCAGACGCGCGCCCGCCAAATAATCCGGAAACCCGCAACGCACTGGAGCGCTCATGGCTCACAAACCGATTCGCCGTGTCATCACCGGTCACGATGGCAAGAACGTCGCCAAAGTGATCCGCGAAGGGCCTGCCGCCAACACCAAGACGCCGCGCGAGGGCGTTGCCTCGACGCTGATGTGGTGCACCGACGCCATGCCTGCCGACATCAGCATTGGCGAGAATGCCGAGGACTTGGGCGCTCGCATCCTCGGCACCGCGCCGCCGCGAAACGGCTCGCGCTTTATCGTCATGGAATTTGCCCCCGGCGTTGCGTCGGAAATGCACCGCACTGAGACCATCGACTACATTGCTGTGCTCGACGGTGAGATCGAGATGGACATGGACGACTCCACGGTGAAGCTGCGCGCCGGCGACGTGATGGTCCAGCGCGGCACTAATCACGCCTGGGTCAATCGCAGTAAAGCGCCGGCACGGCTTGCCATCGTGCTGCTCGATGCCAAGCCGCTCGGCATTGGCCATCCGCGCCTCCGCGGCCAGCAGGTGCGGTAGTCATTTGCGCGCCATCGCTTTTGATTATCGAACGCCGTTGCGATTTAGAAAGCCGACAAAACACAGCGCGTGTTGCTTGAGAAACCTGGTGGAGCCAGGGGGAGTCGAACCCCCGACCTCTTGAATGCCATTCAAGCGCTCTCCCAACTGAGCTATGGCCCCTTCAGGGATCAGATATCGGTAATCAGTAATCAGAAAAACAGTCATCAGGACAATGAAAGGAAAACGTAAGCCTTCCTGATCCCTGATACCCGTTCGCTGAACGCCTGATTATCCTTCCTCCTCGTTCTCTCTATCGCCACCGATGATGTCGGTTACGTCGGCGTCCTCTTCCTCCTGCTCCTCGATGAAGGCATCGTCGTCCATGCCCTCGTCGTCCATCTCGACTTCTTCGTCTTCGATCTCCGCCTCTGCGGGTTCGGCCGGCTTCTTGGCGCTGGCTCCGGACGCTTCGGCGTCGGCGTCCTCGAGCGAAACGAATTCGGCTTCGGCCGGCTCGGGCGTGGCGACCTCCTCGGCTGGGGCGGGAGTAGGGGCTGCCCGCGCCGCGGCAGTCGAGGGTTCGGCGCGCGCGCGCGTTACCAGCGTCTCCACCGGGACCACCTTGCCCGTATAGGGCGAGATCACCGGATCCTTGTTGAGGTCGTAGAATTTGCGCCCGGTCTCGGGGCAAATCCGCTTAGTGCCAAGTTCTGGTTTCGCCATGAGTATGCTGCCTGATGCCGAAAAGCTTGCGATCTGGGTGCTCCACTTGGCTAGTCGGCCTGCGCCTGTCAATAGCGTTCGGTTTGACCTCGTAGGGCGGGTCTGAGACCGCCCCTACGGCGCCCACCCAGGGATAGGGAGTTTTGTGCGCGAGGCCGCTCGTCGTGCTAGAAGCCGCGGGCTGGATTTAATGTCATGCCCACCCGATCCGTTCCGCTCACCGCCCGGCGCAATGGCCCGCTGAAAGGCCGCGTCCGGGTGCCGGGCGACAAGTCGATTTCCATTCGCGCGCTCATTCTAGGCGCGCTGACGGTTGGCAAAACTCAGATCGGCGGATTGCTCGAAGGCGAGGACGTGCTCAACACCGCGCAGGCGCTGCGCTCGCTGGGCGCGATGCTTGAGCAGCGTGGTGGCGGCGCGTGGCGCGTCCACGGGGTCGGGGTTGGCGGCTTCGCCGAGCCCCGGGCGGCGCTGGATTTCGGCAATTCGGGCACCGGTTGCCGGCTGGTCCTCGGCGCGGTCGTCGGCTGCCCGATCACTGCTACGTTCGATGGCGACCCGTCGTTGCGCACGCGGCCCATGCGGCGCGTGCTTGATCCGTTGGAGCGGATCGGTGCGCGCACACTCAACTCGGCGGACGGCCGCTTGCCACTGACCATTGCGGGCGCGCGCGACCCGATCCCGATCGTATTCGAGCCGCCGGTGGCGTCGGCGCAGCTCAAATCTGCGGCGCTGCTGGCGGGGCTTGCGGCACCGGGCGAAACCGCCATCATCGAACGCGAGGCAACGCGGGACCACACCGAGAAGATGCTCGCCCATTTCGGCGCGGAGGTGCGCGTTGTGCCGGAAGGGGGGAACGGCCGCCGCATTACGCTGCGTGGTCAGCCGGAACTGGTTCCGGCGCCGATCATCGTTCCCGCCGATCCATCTTCGGCGGCTTTTCCGTTGATTGC
>JASHVC010000225.1 GCA_030039655.1 Xanthobacteraceae bacterium
GATATCAATTTTGCTGGTGCTCCAGCCCAAGCTGACACGGACGGCGCCGCGCAATAGCGCTGAGGGGACTCCCATGGCGGCAAGGACGTGGGATGGCTGAACTTTGCCGGACGAACAGGCGGCGCCGGAGGAGACCGCAACGCCCTCAAGATCGAAGGCGATGACCGCGGTCTCGGCCTTCATGCCCTCGACCGCGAACAGGGTGGTATTGGGCAACCGCTCGGCCGTTTCGCCAAATATTACAGCGTTCTGAGCAATGGACTTGAGACCGGACTCAAGCGCATCCCGCAGCCCCTTCATATGCGCAGCCTCGGCAGCGCATTCCTGGCGCGCCACCGCCGCAGCGGCCCCGAAGCCGGCAATCCCGGGCACATTCTCGGTGCCGGCGCGGATGCCGCGTTCCTGGCCGCCACCTTGGATGAGCGGGTCGGGGAAGTGGAGGTGCTCGTCGCGGCGCACGATAGCACCGACGCCCTTTGGCCCCCCGATCTTGTGCGCGGAAAGGGTAAGAAGATCGACGTCCAAACTGCCGATGTCGCACGCGATTCGTCCTGGTCCCTGGACCGCATCGACATGCAGCAGACCGCCGGCCGCATGTACGATCGCAGCAGCTTCTGCGACCGGCTGCACCACGCCGGTCTCATTGTTGGCAAGCATCAGCGAGACCAGCGGACGAGCGGTGTGCCCGACCTCTTCAGCGAGTGCGGCGAGATTGACCCGGCCGTCGGCCGCACCCGGAACGTCGCTGACCATCTCGCGCGGAAACCGGCCTCCGGTCCGCACCGAAGCGTGCTCGATCGCCGAGATGAGAAGCCGGTCGCGCGGCTGCTTTTGTCCTGTGGCCTCAATCGCAGGTGTCAGCGCCAGCATGTTCGCCTCGGTTCCCCCCGAGGTGAAGAACACATTGTGCGGCTGAGCGCCGACAAGGGCCGCCACCTGTTCGCGCGCCTGTTCGACAACGCGCCGGGCCGCGCGGCCTTCGGCGTGCACCGACGACGGATTGCCGGATACCGAAAACGCCTGCCGCAAGGCCTCTTCGGCCTGCGGCCGCAGGGGCGCCGTCGCGTTCCAGTCCAAATAGATGCGCTCAGCCGGCATGGCGCCTATATAGCCTGTGTTCGTGGTGCTTGCTTTTTGTCCCCTGGCTCGTGCTAGAAGTCGCGACCCAATGCCAAGGCCGCTTAGTCACATCGCCGGTTCCAAAATCTGAAATGGTTCTAAAGGCTTACGAGCGCCCTAGGGCGGCGTCAAGCGACTCAAGGCGCCGCACACCGATCGAGGTTTGAAATCCATGCCCGAGGTCATTTTTACCGGACCCGGAGGCCGCATCGAAGGCCGCTACCATCCAGCGCGCCAGAAAAACGCGCCGATCGGCATCGTGCTGCATCCGCATCCGCAGTTCGGCGGCACGATGAACCACCAGATCGTGTACCAGCTCTACTACGGCTTCGTGCACCGCAATTTCTCGGCGCTGCGCTTTAACTTCCGTGGCGTAGGCCGGAGCCAGGGCGGCTTCGACCACGGCATCGGCGAACTGTCGGACGCCGCGGCGGCGCTTGACTGGGCGCAATCGGTCAATCCCGAGGCGCGCAGCTGCTGGATCGCAGGCTTCTCGTTCGGCGCCTGGATCGGGATGCAACTCTTGATGCGGCGGCCGGAGATCGAGGGCTTCATCTCTATTGCGCCACCCGCGAACCTTTATGATTTCTCGTTCCTCGCGCCCTGCCCTTCTTCGGGCCTCATCATTCACGGCGACAAAGATGCGGTGGTGCCGCATCGCGATGTCACCACGCTGGTGGAGAAGCTCAAGACCCAAAAGGGCATTGTCATCGAGCAGAAAATTATTCCGGGCGCCAACCATTTCTTCGACGGCAAGATCGAGCCGCTGATGAGCGCGATCAGCGCCTACCTCGACAAGCGGCTCGGCACCAAAGGCGGCGGCCGCGCGCCCAGCGCGGCATAATCGTCACCAGCCGCTCCCAGCGAGAGCAATCTGTCGACACGTAGAGTCGACTGGGGCCCATGATGTCCCGAGATTCATCGTCGTGCGAACCTATTATTCGCTATCGCCTCGACAAGCTTATGACCATACCGCCGATACCGAATAGCGCACCGATTGCGCCTAGAATCAATGCGAATACCGATCGCTCTAATATGCGACCAATGATTGGCAACTCGCCGGTCTTGGTACCGGTTTCCAGTGCCTGTGCTACTTCCAGCGCCGCTCTTGAGTTCCGCTGCAGCGCGTCCAGTTGGCTCCCAAGATTATCAACCTTCCGATTGATGTCATTGAGCTTCTGCTCAACGTCCGCGTTTCGCTTCAGTTCGATTGCTATCCGCTGGTCCCAATCAGCTAATCTGGCTTTCATTCCGTTGACAAATGTTGACTCCGCAACACCTACCGATGTGACTATCGCCTCGATCGACTTGGCTGCGGCGCTTGAAGCCGAACTTAACTCAATCAGCTTGCCATTCAGCGTTTGACGAAGCGTATCGATATTCTGAGTGGTAGCGCTATCGATTTCGGCCCTTTTACGATTGGTAAAATCAGCAAGCGCGTTACTGGCGGCGCCGACATCACGGTTTTGTGCTT
>JASHVC010000226.1 GCA_030039655.1 Xanthobacteraceae bacterium
GAATGCGGAGCATCGCGCCACTTTCGCGCGCGAAACGTCGCGCGATGGACTGACGGTGACGGCGGTAGAGGATCCGCGCACGGTCGTTAAGGGCGCCGACATTGTTTGCTGCGCCACCACCGCCATGCATCCGGTCTTTGACGGCGACTGGCTGGAGGACGGCCAGCTCGTCGTCTCGATCGCCAATTCGGACGTGACCAACAAGCGCTCGGAGGTCGATCGCAAGACCTATGAGCGGGCGCAGTGCGTCATCGTCAACGACTGGGAGAGCGTGATCGACAACGATCAGACCGAGTTGCTCGATCCTATCGCGGCCGGCATCATCAACCGCGATCACGTTTATGAACTAGGTGCGCTCCTGAGCGGAAAGGTCAGCGTCAAACAGACGCAGCGTGGCGGCCCGCAAGAGGGAATCATCTATTACAAAAACAACTCGGGCTTGGCGATCCAGTTTGCCGCGGCCGGCGGCATTCTTTATCGCAAAGCGTTGGCCGAAGGGTCCAACAAGGTCATTCCGACCGAATGGCTGGGCAGCGATCTGTCCGCCTACTATAAGGCCGGCTTTCGTCCGTCACCGTGAGGAATACGCCCGATGAATAGAAGCCTCGTTCGCAGCGTCGTATGCGCCGTCACCCTGACGGCCTTGGCGGCGCCTGCCCATGCTCAGGACGTGGCGAGCTTCTACCACGGTAAGCAGATCACGCTTGTGATCGGCTACGGGCCCGGCGGCGGGTACGATCTCTATGCGCGCATGCTTGGCCGCTTCATCGCCGCGCACATTCCGGGCAACCCGACGATCGTGCCGCAGAATATGCCGGGCGCCGGCAGCCGCAGCGCCGCGAACTGGCTCTACAAGGTGGCGCCGCAGGACGGCACCGTCATCGCCTGCCTCGGCCAAGCGACCCCCACCGACCAGGCGCTCAGCCAACCCGGCGTGCAATTCGACGCCGGCAAGTTCAACTGGATCGGCAATCTTAGCCTCGTGAACAACTTTTTGTTCGTATCGGCGGCGAGCGGCGTTTCGACATTCGCGCAGGCCAAGAGCAAACAACTATCCATCGGCGCCACGGGGGCTAGTTCGCCATCGGTGCTGTACCCACAGGTCTCCAACAATCTGCTCGGCAGCAAATTCAAGATTATTTCGGGCTATCCGGGTGGCGGCGACATCAATATCGCGGTCGAGCGTCATGAAGTCGATGGCCGCGGCAGCGACTCGTGGGCATCGATGAAAACCACGCATCCGGATTGGCTGCGCGACCACACGATCAACATTCTGTTTCAGGTCGGCCCTCGGCGCGAACCCGATCTGCCGGACGTGCCGCTGTGGACCGAGCTTGCCGAGAACGACGACCAGCGCCAGGTCCTCTCGTTGCTTTCGGGCGATGTGTCGGTCGGCCGTCCGATTTTGACGGCGCCCAACGTGCCCGCCGATCGCGTCAAAGCGTTGCGTCAGGCTTTCGCGGACACACTGCGCGATCCGCAATTCATCGCGGCGGCCAAGGAGGCCAACATGGAGATGAATCCCATGCAGGGCGAGGAATTGCAGCAGGTGGTCGAGAAGATCGTCACCTCACCGCCGCGCATTTTGGCGATGGTGAAGGACGCCATCGCCATCAAAGACGTTCAGGGCAAGGGGCAGTAATTCGGCTGCGAGCTAAGATTAGCCGCCCAGATAGGCGGCGAGCACCCGCTGATCGGTCGCGATCTCCTGGGCCTTGCCGGACAAGCGGATACGGCCGGTCTCCAGCACGTAGGCGTCGTCGGATACTTCGAGCGCCAAGCGCGCGTTTTGCTCGACCAGCAGAATGGTCCGCTGCGCCGCCTTCAGTTTGGCGATGAGTTCGAAAATCTCCTCGACCAGCTTTGGGGCGAGCCCCATGCTCGGCTCGTCGAGCAACAAGACATTGGGCTGCGCCATCAGCGCGCGGCCCATGGCCAGCATCTGTTGCTCGCCGCCGGAGAGCGAACCAGCCGACTGAGTCAGGCGCTCCTTGAGCCGGGGAAACAGCTCGACGACTTCGTCGAGCCGCCGCCGCATCTCGCGCGGATCGGCAATCAAATAACCGCCCATGCGCAGATTTTCGCTGACGCTCATCTGCGTGAAAATCTGCCTGCCCTCAGGGACCAGAACGACGCCCATGCGGGCGATGCGGTATGACGGCAGCCGGCTGATGACTTCGCCCTGGAATTCGACTTTGCCGGATTTGGGCCGCAGCAGTCCTGAAATTCCGCGCAAGATGGTGGTCTTGCCCGCGCCGTTGGCGCCGATCAAACAAACAACCCGGCCGGCTTCAATGGTCAGGTCGACGCCTTTGACCGCGACAATCTTGCCGTAAGCCAGCACAAGCTCATTGACCGCCAGCAGCGCACTCATAGCGTGCCTGTGGACTGCGCTTGCGCGCGATACGAACCGCCCAGATAGGCCTCGATCACGGCCGGATGAACGCGGATTTCGCTCGGCGTGCCCTCGGCGATCTCGCGGCCGAAATTGAGCACGGTAAGGCGATCGCAGAGCCCCATGACGAAATTCATGTCGTGCTCGATCAGCAAAATAGTGAGACCGCCGCCGCGCAGCGATTGCAGCAAGGCCGCAAGCGAGGCCGTCTCGGTCGGATTCATTCCGGCCGCCGGCTCGTCGAGCAGGAGAAGCTTCGGATCGGTCGCGAGCGCGCGAGCGATCTCGAGCCGCCGCTGGTCGCCATAAGCGAGCGCGGACGCGAGCTGATCCTCGTGATCTTCAAGTTTGACGAAGCGCAGCAACTCACGCGCCCGAGCGATCGCGGCTCGCTCTTCGGCGCGAGCCCTGCCCAGCCGTAGCACGGTCGCGGGCCAGGGGACGCCGAGCCGGACATGCCGTCCGGTCAGGACGTTCTCGAGCACGGTCATCTCGCCGAACAGGCGCAGGTTCTGAAACGTACGGCCAAGCCCCAAGGCAACGCGCGCATAGGGCCGCAGCGCGGTGATGTCGCGATCGGCGAAGGTGATCGAACCC
>JASHVC010000227.1 GCA_030039655.1 Xanthobacteraceae bacterium
AGCGTGGTTCTGCTTCTGCAAAACGGCAGCGAGGTTGAAGTCAAGCTGCCGGGCCGGTTCAAGGTCTCCCCGCAAATCGCCGGCGCCATCAAGGCGGTGGCCGGCGTGGTGACGGTCGAGGCGCTGTAATCTTGTCGACACAAATCTTGTCGGACCGCCGCGCTAGCCATTCGCCTTCGACAATGCGCCGCCTTTGACTTTAGCCACCCATGAATTAAACAGCGGCGCACCTCGCAGAGCGGCCTCAACAACTCTTAAGCCACATAGCGCAGTCCGGACCGTATGCTTCGGATCGACAATCTCATTTTCGATGCCTGGGGCCGCCGCTTTTTCGATTCGGCGAGCGTGGCGATTCCGGCCGGCACGAAAGTCGGGCTCGTGGGACGCAACGGCGTCGGCAAATCCACGCTGTTCAAACTCATCCTCGGCGAGTTGACCCCGCTAGGCGGCGAGATCCTGCTGCCCAAGGCAGCGCGGATCGGTTCCGTCGATCAGGAACATCCGGCCACTCCGATCACTCTGCTCGACACGATTCTGGCCGCGGATCAAAAGCGCGAAGCCCTCAACGCCGCGCTCGAAGAGGCCGAGCCCGAAGAGCTTGCCGAGATTTATCAGGAGCTCAACGCCATCGAAGCGGACAGTGCTCCGGCGCGCGCCGCCGAAATTCTCCACGGCCTCGGCTTCTCCAACGCCGATCTCGATCGGCCCATGGCGGAGTTTTCTGGCGGCTGGCGCATGCGGGTGGCGCTGGCGGCAGCGCTGTTCGCGCAACCGGAATTGCTGCTGCTCGACGAGCCAACCAACTACCTCGATCTCGAGGGTGCACTGTGGCTTGAAGCGCGGTTGAAGAAATATCCGAACACCGCATTAATCGTCAGCCATGACCGCGAGCTGCTCGACAACTCGGTCGATGCGATTCTTCATCTGAACGAAGGCAAGCTCGATCTCTATAGCGGCCGCTATAACGCGTTCGAGACGCGGCGCGCCGAGAAGGCTCGCCTGCAGGCGGCGACCAAAGCAAAGCAGGAGGCCGAACGCGCGCACTTGCAGCGCTTCATCGACCGCTTCAGGGCCAAGGCCAGCAAGGCGACCCAAGCGCAATCGCGGATCAAGCGCCTCGCCAAGCTTGCGCCGATAGCGGAGATCGTGGAGCAGCGCGTCGCGCCGTTCACGCTGCCGTCGCCGGAGCGGCCGCTTGCACCGCCTCTGATCCAACTCGACGGCGCGGCGGTCGGCTACGACGGCGTTCCCGTCCTCCGGAATCTTAATCTGCGGCTCGACGTCGACGATCGGATTGGACTTCTCGGCGTCAACGGCGCCGGCAAATCGACGTTTGCAAAACTATTGGCCGGCGCGCTGCCTCTCCTCGCGGGGCAGATGAAGCGCGAGGGGCGCATCCGCGTCGGCTGGTTTCACCAGCATCAGATCGAAGCGCTTGACCCGATGGATACCCCCCTCGAAATATTACGCCGCGAGCTGCCGGAGGACAGCGAGTCATCGCGGCGCTCGCGGCTCGCGCAGTTTGGCCTGTCGTTCGACAAGCAGGAAACGACCGTCGCCAACCTGTCGGGCGGCGAGCGGGCGCGGCTGTTGCTTAATCTCGTGGCGATGGCGGGACCGCATTTGCTGATCTTGGACGAGCCAACTAATCACCTCGATATCGACAGCCGCCGCGCACTGCTCGAAGCGCTTAACGACTACGAGGGCGCTGTCATCCTCATTACGCACGACCGGTCGTTGATCGAAATGGTGGCTGATCGGCTGTGGCTGACGGCCGACGGCCGTATCAAACCGTTTGCAGGCGATATGGATGATTACGCGCGCTTTGTCTTGGAACGAGCCAAGACGAGCGCTTCGCCATCGCAATCCCAGACCGAGGCAGCGAAAGACCAGCCAGACCGGGCTGCCGCAATGGCCGCCCAACTGGCGGCCAAGAAGGCCGCCAAGAAGCGCCGCCGCCGCGGCTATTAGGCCGGCCGCCTTTGCCTGCCAATGCTCCCAACGTCTCATCCGACGATATAGAATCACTGCCTCGCGGGCATGAGTGCTGTAGAGGGAACACTTAAGCGATGACGCAACGGTCTGTGAAACGGCCCCTTCGAGTCGCCATCATTGGCGCAGGCATCGGCGGTCTTGCCGCTGCGTGCGCGTTGCGGCAGCGCGGGCTTGAAGTCGCGCTCTATGAGCGCGCCACTAAGCTCGAAGAAGTCGGCGCCGGACTGCAGATCGGACCCAACGGCGTGAGGGTTCTACGTGCGCTCGGTCTCGGCGACGAATTGCGGCGCAACGCCTTCGAGCCCACCAACATGGTCTCGCTCAAGTGGGACGATGCAAGCTTGCGATTCCGCGAACCCATGAAGGGTTACTACATAGAAAAATTCGGCATCCCGTACATGACGGCCCATCGCGCCGATATTCACGCCATGCTGCGCGCGGCCGTCGGCGACGCGCCGCTGCGGCTTGGGGTCAACTGCGTCGGCGCCGAGACGCTCAACGGCACGGCGGTCGCGCGCTTCGCCGATGGCAGCGATGCTGAAGCCGATGTGGTGATCGGCGCCGACGGCATCCGCTCGGCGATCCGTGCGCAGCATTTTGGCGACGGCGAGCCACGCTTCACCGGGATGATCGCGTGGCGCTGCATGGTGCCGATGGATTGCGTGCCGGCGCGGGTCGGACCCGGCGGTAGCGTGAGCATCGAGCGCGGCGAATATATCGGATGGATCGGGCCGAACGGCCACGTCATCTGTTACCCGATCGGCGCCAAGGGCGATGTTCTGAACATTTTTGGCGGCCATTACAGCAGCGATTGGGTCGAGGAATCCTGGTCGGTGCCGTCAAGCCGCGAGGAACTGATCGCCGCCAAGGCCAGCTGGAACGAGGCGCTCATCGGGATGTTTCGCCACGTCGAGCACGTCTTCAAATGGGGTATCCACGATCGCGATCCGCTGCCGCAGTGGACGCGCGGGCGCGTCACGCTACTCGGCGACGCCGCGCATCCGACCATGCCGACCCTGGCACAGGGCGCCAACATGGCGATCGAGGATGGCTACGTGCTGGCGCGCAATCTGGTGCGCCATGCGGACGATATCGATGCGGCGCTTGCCGCCTACGTGACCGAACGCCAGCCGCGCACGGCGCGCGTCACCCTGCAATCGCGCCAGCAATTCGCCAACAATCGCAAAGTGCCGCCGCCTCCGTTCCTCGACCGCTCTTGGATCTTCAGCTTCGACGTCACGCGCGAAGAAGACGCGCTGCAATCGGCATAGCGGCGCAGCGGCTCGCCTAACTCTTCACCAATCCTGCAGTGCGCGCGACCTCCGACCAGCGAGCGATTTCG
>JASHVC010000228.1 GCA_030039655.1 Xanthobacteraceae bacterium
CCGGCCGGCGGATCGGTCAGACTTCCCCGCGTCGGTTCGCCGGTAAACGTTGCGTATTGTTCTTTCTTGAACCAATCGAAGCTGAAGATGCTTTTCTTGCTGCGTTCGATCTGGTCGGGATAATCCGCTGGCGACAGCTCGGTGTTTGGCGTCGCAGGGCTCGCTGCGGTCGTGCCGGCGGGATTGCGGAGTTCGTCAGGACGCAGCGGGCGGGAATTTTCAATCACCCAGTTTGGATTCGGCCCGGGCTTTTCCTTGACCTTGCCTTGCTTGCTCCGCTCCATGTCCGGATCTTTGGGCCAGTTCGGCACCGCCGGCACAGCGTTGGCGCGAGGCGGCGGCAAATCACGCGTCGGCGGCACCACGAGCGGCGAACGCTCGCTGTATTGAATGGTGCCCTGACCGCTCAAGCCGATCACGTTCAACATCTTATCGTAGATCGACCCGCCCGAGCTCTGCGTGGCGTTCGGGTCGTCGTCACCGGCGCGCGCCACCACTGTACAGGCAAAGACGCAAAGCACGGCCACTACCGCGGCCCGCGTAGTGCGCATCAACATTCGGTGGCCGGCATTCCGGCTTTGAAAATCGTGCTGCGGCATCACCCTCACCCTGGGATCCGGCAAGCTACACCTGGACACTTGGCCGGGGGAGCTAACCCACTGATTACGCCGCGGTTACACCCCATTCAGGGCGCTTTTGCGGCACCCCCGTGCCGCGTCGATTCATACAAAAGTCCCACGACTCCCGCAACAATCGCCACGTCGGCGAGGTTAAATACGTACCAACGGAAGGCCCGGCCGCCTATTTCCGCGTGCAACAGCACAAAATCCATGACACCGGGCCAGTGCAGCCGATCGACGGCATTGCCCACCGCACCGCCGATGATCATCCCGAGGGCCAAGGCCGTCAGCCGAGTGTGGACTCGGGAAAGCCATACCCACAAAAACACCACCGCCACGATCTTGAAGGCGAGCAGCGCCCATGGACCGATCGGGCCCTGTTGCGGAAACAGCCCATAGCTGATGCCGGTGTTCCAGGTCAGGACCAGATCGAGAAACGGCGTGACAGCGACCGGCCCCGCCCTGTCGATATGCAGGCCGGACAGCAGCCAGAACTTCGAGGCCTGATCGGCGATGCCAGTGAGCATCGCGACAACAAGCCCGAACGCGCTCAACGGTCCCCACGCGTAGGACCAATCGACTTTGCCGCGCGCCGCATCCGTCACGCTTGCGCTCCTACTCCGCCGCCTTCCGCGTCGCTTCCCACTCGCGCAGCGCATTAGCGTCGCGCGGCGTCACTTCGGGAAATTGCGGATCGAGACCGACCGCCTCGCTGATTTTCCACGAGCGGGCGCACTTTCGCCCTTGGGCGCGCTGCGGCTCCACGGCGACCCCGCGTACGTCATCGAGGCGGAACGCGGACGGCGGCCCCTCGCCTTCCACCAGGGTCGCCGCCGAAGTGATGCACAGCTCGGCGAGGTCAACATCGACCGCGGCGGCAAACAGATCGGGATCGGCCACATAGATGATCGGCGCCGCCTCGAGCGAGGAGCCGATGCGCTTGGCCGCGCGCTCAACTTCCAGCGCGCCGGTGACGACGCGACGCAGGTTGCGCAACTTGCGCCATTTCTCGGCGAGCGCATCGTCCCGCCAGGTTTGCGGCACGGCGGGAAACTGTTCGAGATGGACGGAGATCGCTTCGGGATCGCGGGCGAGCCAAGCTTCCTCGGCAGTGAAGCAGAGGATCGGCGCCAGCCAAGTTACCGTGCAGCGGAACAGCTGATCGAGCACGGTGAGACAGGCCTTGCGCGTGAGCGACGAATAAGGGTCGCAGTAAAGTGCGTCCTTGCGGATATCGAAATAGAACGCCGAAAGATCAACGATCATGAAGGCATTGAGCGCCGCGAAGATGCGCTTGTAATCGAAATCGGCGTAAGCACCGCGCACCAGCGGATCGAGCTCCGCAAGCCGATGCAACATCAGGCGTTCGAGCTCCGGCATCCGCTCAGGAGCGACCCGTTCGGCGGCATGGTAATTCGCGAGATTGCCAAGCATCCAGCGCAGCGTGTTGCGCAGCTTGCGGTAAGTTTCGACGGTGGTTTTTAGTATTTCAGGGCCGATGCGCTGATCGTCCCAATAATCGGCGGAGCACGCCCACATGCGCAGAATGTCAGCGCCAGAGTCTTTGATCACATCCTCGGGCGCGATCACGTTGCCGAGCGACTTCGACATTTTGTAGCCGGCTTCGTCGAGGGTGAAGCCGTGCGTCACGACGATGTCGAACGGCGCGCGGCCGCGGGTGCCACAACTCTCCAGCAGGGAGGATTGAAACCAGCCGCGATGCTGATCGGAGCCTTCGAGATACAGCACGGTGTCGGAACCACCGACTACTTTGCGCTTGATCCCGGCGAGACCAGGAAAGTGCACCGGGTCTTCGAGCACGAAGGCGTGCGTGGAGCCGGAGTCGAACCAAACATCGAGAATATCGTCGACCTTCTGCCATCGTTCGTTGGCGCGTTTGCCGAGGAAGCGCTCGCGTGCGCCCGGCTTGTACCAGGCGTCGGCGCCTTCCTGCTCGAACGCCTCGATGATGCGGACGTTGACATCCGGGTCGTCGAGAACCTCGACTGAACCGTCCGGCTTCTCCTGGATGAATACCGTGATCGGGACGCCCCAGGCGCGCTGGCGCGAGATGACCCAATCGGGCCGGCTCTCGACCATGCCACCGATGCGGTTCTTGCCCTGTTCCGGCACCCATCGGGTCGCGTCGATCGCCGCGATGGCACGATGGCGCAGCGTGTCACCGCGCCCGCCGATGTCTTTGTCCATCGCAATGAACCATTGCGGCGTGTTGCGATAGATCACCGGCTTCTTTGAACGCCATGAATGCGGGTATTGGTGCGTGAGCCGGCCGCGCGAAATCAGCATGCCGGCTTCAATCAGCGCCTTGATCACCGCCTCGTTGGCGTCGCCCTTCTCGCCTTTCTCGGTAAGCACGCGCTTGCCGGCGAAGCCGGGCGCCTGGTCGGTGAAGCGGCCGTCGGCGTCGACCGTATAGGGGATCGCGGTGCTGATAGCCCAGCGATTAAGTTTCTGCGAGTTGGCGGTCCAAACGTCGAAGTCTTCACGTCCGTGGCCAGGCGCCGTGTGGACGAACCCAGTGCCCGTATCGTCTGTAACGTGATCGCCTACCAAAAGCGGGACGGCGAAATCGTATCCCATTTTCTTTAGAGGATGATCGCAGATAACAAAGCTAAGCAAATCAGCGTCGAGACCAGAAAGCCTTTTAAACGCTGTGACTCGTGCTTGTCTGAAAACATCAATTGCCAATCTGTCCGCGAGAACAAAGCGATCGCCAACTTTCGCCCAATTCTCCAATGGAGCGTCCACTACTTCATACAAGCCATATTCGATCTTCGGCGAATAGCTGATCGCTCTGTTCCCGGGAATCGTCCAAGGCGTTGTAGTCCAAATAACTACTGACGCCTTTTGCAAAGCATGAAATATCTTCTGGGCCTCCGAAACATTTACTAGTGGTCCGAACGGCGCTTCCCCGATCGGAAACTTCACCCACACTTGGTCCGAGACATAGTCCTCGTACTCGACCTCGGCCTCGGCGAGCGCGGTCTTCTCCACCACCGACCACATCACCGGCTTGGAGCCGCGATAAAGCGTGCCGTTGGCGGCGAACTTGATCAGTTCGCGGGCGATCTGCGCTTCCGCCGGGAAGCTCATGGTGGTGTAGGGGTGCGCCCAATCGCCGACGACGCCGAGCCGCACAAACTCCGCGCGCTGGACGCCGAGCCAATGTTGCGCGTAGGCGCGGCACTCGGCCCGGAACGCGATCATCGCCTCGGGATCGCTGAGATCGGGCTTGGCTTTTCCCTTGGCCCGATAGTTCTCCTCCTCGATCTTCCATTCGATCGGCAGGCCGTGGCAGTCCCAGCCCGGCACGTAATTGGAATCGTGCCCGAGCATCTGCTGGCTGCGCGTCACCACGTCTTTGAGGATCTTGTTGAGCGCGGTGCCGATATGCACGTGGCCGTTGGCGTAAGGCGGACCGTCATGGAGCACGAATTTGCTGCGCCCCTTGCCGGCAGCGCGCAGCCGGCCATAGAGGTCAAGCTTCTGCCAGCGCTCAAGGATCTTCGGCTCCTGCTGCGGCAGGCCGGCGCGCATGGGGAAGTCGGTCTTGGGCAAGAACAGCGTCTCGCTGTAATTGCGCGTTTTGGTGGGCGTTTCGGTCATACGGCGTTCTCGTGTGGGGCGCCTTCTAACAAGCCGTTTGCAGTGCGGAAAGGGCGACAATCGCCGACTCGCCCGCTCGCGGAACCCCCTACGCAGAATCCGCGTTAACACGGCGAAATTCCGAAGAATAACAATAGCGGCCGGGGACGCTGCCGGAGATCGCTCCCGTGGAATATATCCGCGCTTACCGCGCCGCGCGCCGCGCACTGGTGATCAGCGACCCGCAGCCGGTCGGCAGCGTGCAAAATCTTTGGATCTCCGCGGGCCAAGGGGCGAATATCGGAATTTTCCTGCTCCTGCTGGGCGGTTTTCTTTACGTCGGCCGCGAGATCCTGGTACCCATCCTGATCGCGGCCGTGGTCGCCATGACGCTTGC
>JASHVC010000229.1 GCA_030039655.1 Xanthobacteraceae bacterium
ACAGCGAACAGGTGGCACACATTGCAATGCCCTGGGGCGTGTCCTGATATTGCGCCGCTTCTTTCGACATCTTTTCGGCGCCGCGGGCGAGGCCAAACGGCACCGACAGAGCCATCGGCACCGCCAGCAGCAAAAGACGCCGCAACGGATCGCATGCGCCGCGCCCCCTGCCCGCCGCGCCGCCCCGCTCGACAGCGGAAAAAAAGCCCGTTATCGCTTTGCCCATTGCCGCGTCCTGTTAACCCGAGATCATACAACACGCCACAGTGCGGGATACCGGCGCCGAAGCTGGAAGAGGAAACCATGCCCAAAAGTCCGCGATCAAAGAGTCTGCAATCGCCCCGTCTCCCCGAACTCAACGAAGCAAGCCTCACGACTGAACAAAAGGCGCTGGCGGAATCGATCAAGTCCGGCCCGCGCGGCCAATTCAAGATGTCGGGCCCGTTCGCGATCTATCTCCACTCCCCAGCTTTCGGCGAACTGGCGCAAAAGCTCGGGGGGCATCTTCGTTTCAAGACCAGCGTGTCGCCGCGGCTCATGGAGTTCGCGATTCTGGTCACCGCCTCCCACTGGAAAGCCCAATACGAGTGGGCGATGCATGCACCCATGGCGGAGAAGCAAGGCGTCAAGCCGCAGACGGTCCGCGACCTTCAGGCCGGTCGCGCGCCCAAATCGGCACCCCGCGATGAGATGGCGATCTATGCCTTCGTCAAGGAGCTTTACGCGAAGCGGCGCGTCAGCAAGCCGGTGTTCGATCGCGTCTACAAGCTGCTCGGCGAAGACGGCACAGTCGAATTGGTCGGCATCCTCGGCTACTACGCCATGGTGTCGATGACGCTCAACACCTTCATGGCGCCGCTGCCCGAGGACATCAAAGCGCCGTTCAAGGAGTCGGTGAAGTAATCAGCGCTCCGCGTGATTGCGATTGCGACAAAGCAACATCGTCCGCTCGTCCCCGCGCAAGCGGGGATCCAGTTGCTGGATTCCCGCTTGCGCGGGAATGAGCGGAATTGATTGGGACGCTTCGCTCGCAATGAGGCATGCGCGAGAACGCGCCACGAGAAACAGAAACTACGCCACGCGGCCGATCGGCTTACCGCCCGACCGCATGGCCTCATTGGGCGAGGCGCCGCGCGTCGATGGCTTTGACATGCGCTGCTGCAGCAGCTTGAGAAAGTTGCCCTTCGGCATGGGCGGCGACATCAGCACACCCTGGCCGTAATCGCAGCCCATGACCATCAAGGCCTGCAAATCGGTCTGCGTCTCGACGCCTTGCGCAACCGCATCGCTGCCGAAGCGATGGGCGAGATCGATTGCGGTCTGGCAGATCGCCGCATTGGTGGCGTCCAGCGAACAGCCGGTGACGAACGAACGGTCGAGCTTGAGTTCCTTGAACGGCAATTGGCGGAGACTCGACAGGGAAGAGTACCCGGCGCCGAAATCATCGATGGCGATCTTGATGTCGCACACGGCCAATTGCGTGACGACCTCTTGGGCCAGCGCCATATCGCGAACAATCTGATCCTCGGTCACATCGACGATAAGCCCATCCCACCGCTCGGATTGGGGACGATGCTTGGCCATAAGCTCCGAAATCGGCAGCTTGTGCAGCACGCTGATTGGCGCATTGATGGAGAGCTGGAGATTGAAGCCCGCCTCCTCAAACACCGACCAATCGCTCAACGCCGCCAGCAAGGTGTACTGACCAAGCTCAGCGACACTCTCCTCGTCGACGTCGGCCAGGAAGCCGCCGGGCAAGAGCACGCCATGCTCGGGATGCCGGATGCGCGCCAGCGCTTCCGCCCCGGCCAGGCATTTGCGCTTAAGATCGACCTTCGGCTGGTACCAGATCTCGAACCACTGATTGCGCAGCGCCTCGCCGATCGATACGCGCGGCCGCTGGCCCGGCGCGCTTTTCGCCGGGGCCGGCTGTTCGGCGACTTCGATCTCTTTTTGGGTCTCTTTTTTCGCCTCTTCCTCGGCCAGCCGCTGTTGCTCGGCGCTCAACGCGTCGGCCATGGAGCGTTTGATTTCGTCGGCCAAGTTCTTGAAGTGCCCCGACGTGTCCTGGGTATTTTTCGATTCTGAATCGCTCATGCGCTCGGACCGCGATTGGCGTCACCACGGTATACGGCGACTAGTCTTAACCAATGGTAAGTTAGAGTTCCTTAACCAACCCGGCCGGCGATTTTTTGTGGTCCGCCGGCCGAGGGCCGAAACTGTCCGTTTCGGAGGAATCGTCAGTGCTTGTTCATCTGCATCATGCCTGGGCCCTGCATATTCATCTGCCCACCTTGCGCCGCGCCGGGGGCCGGCGCGCCAATGGCGGCCACGGGAAATGCCACCTGCACTGTGGTACCGCTGTCGACCTTAAATGTAGCCTCGATCGAAGTGCCGGCCTGCAGAGGCTGCTTGAGGCCAACCAGCATCAGGTGAAAGCTTCCAGGCTTTAGCGTGACGGTTTCCCCCGGCTTGACCTCAAGGCCGCCCTGCAGCGGCCGCATTTTCATCACGCCGCCGTCCATGGACATTTCGTGGATCTGGCATTCGGCAGCGGCATCACTCGATACGCAATTGAGGTGCTGGGCTGTGGTGCCGCTGTTCGTCACCGTCATATAGGCTGCGCCCGCGCTTGCGCCTTTCGGCGTGGCGCGCGCCCAAGGCTGAGTGATCTGGATCGAGCCGACTTTGTAGTCCTCGGCATGAACCTTGATCACCGAGAGTTGCGGAAGCGAGAGCACCAAGAGTGCGGCGGCGCCGCGCGTGGTAGCCCAAAATGTAGAGGAGTGCATGGGATTGCTCCGTGCCTGATATCTGCCGGATGGGCAGAGAATTGGAATGATTGCGGCGTGGCTGAATTTTCAGCCTAGCGGCGGGGCACGCGAGCGATGCGCTCGGTCGAGGTTGAAACGCCCAATCGGCCTGTTCGCAGTAACGTCGGTAATCGAGCCTGCGACTATCTGCGCGTAGGACACCACTGCCGCGGCGGCCGAGGGAGGCACGACGGGTGCACCGCAGCAACACGCACCGCAGGCCGCGGGGCAGTCATGATCCTTGCCGCCCGACGCGGGATGGGGCGCGCCAGCCTGGGACGCCGAACAAAGCGAGGAGGCGGCGAAATCCGTAGTGCCGCCAATAGGGCCGCCGACGGCAAGCAAAATTGCCTGCGCAGCGACCGCGTAAGCCGAGGCCAGCGCCACAATCGCGCGGATTCTACGCCATGCATTCATGCGCGCGAATTTACGGTAGTTCACCCCTGCTTGGAATGGGCCAATGCGCTGCATATTTGAAATCAACGCATTGGTAAATTCTAAGCAATTCTTCGCTTAGAGATTCTGTTGCAGGGGTGTATTCTGAGCGTCATGCGAGACGGCAGCTCCAAGTTGGCGCACGAGCCCGAGCCCGAGTCCCCGCTTCACTCGGCGCAGGTGCTGCAGTTTCGGCCGCGGGCTCAAACAATCGAGCGGCCTTTCTTCGGTTCGCCTGCCACGACGCCGACTTTGGCGCGTGAAACGATCGATCACGAGAACAGCCTGCTCGACGATCTGGCGCGCTACGAACGGGAGGCCGAAGAGGAGCCGATCAACTATCGGCATCGTATGCTGATGAACGTCATGGCGGTTGCAATCGTCACCGTGCTGGTTGGCATGGGCGTGTGGCTCGCCGACACCATCGCCGAAATGGAGCGCAATCAGGACTGCGTGCTGCAGGGCCGGCAGAATTGCGCGCCGATCGAAATCCCCCGCACCAATCGCTAAGTAAAACTGACCGCTCGGCGAGTTCCCATCATCCCAAGTTCCGCACGATCCGATCTGCGCCGGCGGAAGATTGCGCGGTCAAGCGTTCAGACGACGCAACATAGGCCTTATCCCGTACATACAGCGCGTTTATTGCGCGCCTGGGAGGGGCCAATTGAACTCTTTGGCGTCCTTCGCTATAGGGAGAGATTGCTGACCTGAGGGGCCCGTAACGACCGGGCTGGTTCGCGCCGGGACGCTTGGCGCGCATTATCTAGTGGCTTAACGAGCACGCCCGATGTCTACCACGTACGATAAGGTGGCCGAAATTATCGCGGAGACGTGTGATATCCCGCGGGAGACCATCAAGCCCGAGAGCCACGCCACCAAGGATCTCGAGATCGACAGCCTGGACTTCCTCGACATCGCGTTCGCCATCGACAAGGCATTCGGCATCAAGCTGCCGCTCGAGCAGTGGACTCAGGAAGTCAACGACGGCACGGCCCCCGCGGACAAATATTTCGTGCTGAAAAACCTCAGCACCCGGATCGACGAACTGATCGCGGCAAAAGGCGCCTGAGGCGCCGGCCATGCGCCTCGAATACTTTCAGATGATCGACCGCATCGTCGACATGGATGTTGACGCGCGGCGCGTGCGTGCGCAATGCACCGTGCCCAAGGAGAGTCCGATCTTCGAGGGTCATTTTCCCAACTATCCGCTGATGCCCGGGGTGCTGCTGATCGAGTGCATGGCGCAGACCACTGGATGGCTCGTGTGCGCGCTTCAGCGCTTTGCCGCCATGCCGTTTCTCGCCGGCGTCAAGGAAGGGAAATTCCGCAACTTGGTGTTTCCCGGCGACACACTCGAGTTCGAGGGCACCGTGGTGCACGAGGGTTCGGGTTATGCGATGGCCGAATGTACCGGCCGGCGTGATGGCACGAAAGTCTGCGACGCCGAGCTGACGTTCAGCATCAGGCCCTTCCCCAGCCCGCAATTCCGCGACACGTTTTTTTCCTGGGGCGAGCGGCTCAATCTGCCCATCAAGGAGTTCGTTAAGTGAACGATCGGCGCGAGGTGTGGATCACCGGCGTCGGTCTGCTCACCTGCCTCGGCGAGGGGCTCGAAGCCACGTGGAATTATTTCGCCGAGGGCGATCCGCCGCGCTACGACGACAAGAGCTTCGCTCCTTACATCGTGCATTCACTGGGCACGATGAGCTTCGACAAACAGATT
>JASHVC010000230.1 GCA_030039655.1 Xanthobacteraceae bacterium
ACACCGAGGACGAGGCCAAAGCTATTGAAGCTGAATTGAATGCCGGCGCGGATTTCGCCGAGGAGGCAAAGAAGAAATCAAGGGACCCCGGCGCGGCCAACGGCGGCGATCTCGGCTACTTCACCAAGGACCAGATGGTGCCGGAGTTCTCCGAGGCCGCCTTCAAGCTCGACAAGGGTCAGATCTCCGACCCGATACATACCCAGTTCGGCTGGCACATCATCAAAGTTGAGGACAAGCGCGTTAAGCCGACGCCGTCATTTGAGGAGGTCAAAAGTCAGGTCCAAAATTACATCTCGCGCCGGGCGCAGGCGCAATTGGTGGACAGCTTGCGCAAGACCGCCACGATCGAGCGTCTCGATCAGCCTAAAGCGCCTAGCCCAATGCTCAGTCCCGGCGCCCCTATGAAGAAGTAACGCGAGAATTTCCGCACTGTCGTCATTGCCGGGCTTGACCCGGCAATCCATCGCACCTAACGGAAGCACTCGATTGCCGCATGGATGCGCGGGTCAAGCCGGCGCATGACCAATGATGTCCGCCGCTATCTCACCATTAGCGCCCGTTTCGTTTCCGGCCATGCCATCAGTTCCCGGCGTGCGCCTCGCTACTGCGGCGGCGGGAGTCCGTTACGCGGGGCGCACCGATGTGCTGCTGGTGTTGCTCGACCGCGGTACGGCGGTGGCTGGCGTATTCACGCGCTCAAAGTGTCCGTCGGCGCCGGTCGACTGGTGCCGGGCGCGAATGAAACGCGGCGTCGCCAGAGCACTCGTTGTCAATTCGGGGAACGCCAATGCATTCACCGGCAAATCCGGCCGGGTCGCGACTGAACTTACCGCCAAGCTTGCGGCCGGCGCTGCCGGGTGCGAGCCGAACGATGTGCTGCTTGCTTCGACGGGTGTGATCGGCGAGCCGCTCGACGCCATGAAGTTTGCCGACGTGATCGATCGGCTTGTCGACGACGCGGCGCCTGGCGGCTGGGATCGCGCTGCACAAGCGATCATGACCACCGACACGTTTGCGAAGGGCGCCGCTGCCGTCGTGCGGCTAGGCACCAGCGCGGCGACGATCTGCGGCATTGCCAAAGGCGCCGGCATGATCGCGCCCGACATGGGTACGATGTTGTCATTCGTGTTCACCGACGCACCGATCGCGCCTGCCGTGCTGCGCGCGCTGCTCCGGCAAGGCGTCGAGGACACATTCAACGCCGTGACGATCGATGGCGATACTTCAACGTCCGATACGTTGCTGGTTTTTGCCACCGGCGCAGCAGCGGCGCGTGGCGTCGCCAAGATCACCAGCATGAACGATCAGCGGCTCGCGGCGTTTCGCAAGGGCTTCGGCGCCGTTCTCGCCAATCTTGCCGAACAGGTGGCGCGCGACGGCGAAGGCGCGCGCAAGCTGGTCGAAATCATTGTGGAGGGCGCAAAGTCAAAACACTCCGCACGCCGCATCGCCCTGTCGATCGCCAACTCGCCGCTGGTGAAGACTGCAATCGCCGGAGAGGACGCCAACTGGGGCCGCGTCGTCATGGCGGTTGGCAAAGCCGGCGAGCCCGCTGACCGAGACCGTCTTTCGATCTGGTTCAATGGCATCCGCGTCGCACACAAAGGCGAACGCGATCCCACGTATGACGAGGCCGCCGTTTCTGCGGCAATGAAAAAGCCCGAGATCACGCTCAAGGTCGGACTTGGGCTCGGCAAGGGCCGCGATCGCGTGCTCACTTGCGATCTGACCAAGGAATACGTGGCGATCAACGGGGATTACCGCAGTTGAATCCACCGGCGATCAAACACGTCCGCACCGCGACGCTGGATGTGGCCTACGAGGAGAGCGGCAAGCCGGATGGAGTTCTTGTCCTTCTGTTGCACGGCTGGCCGTACGATCCGCGCTGTTATGACGAAGTCGTGCCGCCGCTTGTCGCCACTGGTTGCCGCATCATCGTGCCGTATCTACGCGGCTTCGGTGCGACGCGGTTTCTATCGGCGGAGACGCCGCGCTCCGGCCAGCAGGCCGCGCTCGGCAATGACCTCAAAGAATTGATGGATGCGCTCTCGGTCGATCGCGCGGTGCTCGCCGGCTACGACTGGGGTGGACGCGCGGCGTGCGTCGTCGCGGCGCTGTGGCCGCAACGCGTGCGCGGCCTCGTCACAGTCAACGGCTATAACATTCAGGATATTGCGGCCTCGGTGAAGCCCGTTGCGCCCGCGCAGGAGCATCGCTTCTGGTATCAGTATTATTTTCATACGGAGCGTGGGCGCGCCGGCCTTGAGCAAAATCGCCGCGCGCTTGCGCGCTACATCTGGTCCATATGGTCGCCCAACTGGAATTTCGACGACGCCACGTTCGAGCGCAGCGCCGGCTCATTCGATAATCCGGATTTCGTTGCGGTGACGATCCAGTCGTATCGCCACCGCTTTGGATATGCCCCGGGCGATCCGGCGCTGGAAGCAATCGAGAAGCGCCTCGCTGCACGGCCCAGGATCGCGGTGCCGACGATCGCCCTGCAGGGCGAAGCTGACGGCATCATGCCACCGCAAGGATCTGAGCATCATGCGGCGTTCTTCAACAGGTCGTATGAGCGTCGCGTGATCGCAAAAGTTGGGCACAATCCTCCGCAGGAAGCGCCGGTTGTATTTGCGCAAGCGGCGCTCGAACTGGTCCGCAACACTTAACCCGCCATTTACTGCGGCGGCGATTCCGCCACTATGCGCCCTTGCCTTGTAAGGACTTTTACCAACCGCGACCTACGCTGAGGCTGGAGTGTGACGGTCAAACTTGTCCTGGTCGCTGCCTGTGCTCTCGTCGATCCCGACGGCCGCGTGCTCATCGCGCAGCGCCCGGAAGGAAAGTCGATGGCGGGGCTTTGGGAGTTCCCCGGCGGCAAGGTCGAGCCTGGCGAACTGCCGGAGCAAAGTTTGATCCGTGAACTGCAGGAGGAATTGGGGATCACCGTCAAACCGGAGTGTCTCGCGCCGCTGACGTTCGCGAGCCACACGTATCCCGACTTTCATCTGCTCATGCCTCTTTATGTCTGCCGGCGCTGGGAAGGCTTTGTCGAGGCACGAGAGAAGCAGAAACTCAAATGGGTGCGGCCGAACGAGTTGAGGAACTATCCGATGCCGCCAGCCGATGAACCGCTGATCTCCCATCTCACTGCGCTGCTGTAAGCGTAGGGCGCGAGCCATGGTTGAGCAAACACGACTTGCGATCATCACGCCGATCCGATGCTTCGTACGCGACGAGGGCGGCGCCACTTCGATCGAATACGCCGTGGTGGCATCGGGGATTGCCGTGGCCGCTGCGGGCGCGA
>JASHVC010000231.1 GCA_030039655.1 Xanthobacteraceae bacterium
CTGATCCACATGTGCGTTGCGATAGCCGGTTTGTCCCAATTTCCGCTTTTCTTACTTGTCACCAAATGTACGGACTGGTTTTGGCGATAGGCCGCCTGAGCGGGCGGCCTCCGTCACATTATGGGACGCACCTGTTGTCACAAAGGCGAAGTGCCACATGTCCACTTTCGCGGTCGCTGTTGGGGGTATAAGGGACATCGACCGAGGAAACCGAAACCAGCGCTAACGACCCCATTGCGGTCGTTTTGGACGAACTCGCCTACGCGTGAATGCACGAAGCCAGCTCATCGAGCGAAATAACAGAGGCAATCTTGCCATCCATATAGCTGAGCGAAATATCCCCATGACTTCGATCATAGGAGCCGACCGCCTCCTTGGGGATGATGACCTGCAAATCCCGTTGATAAGCATCGATTGCTGTCACCCGAATGCATGCATGAGTATTGATGCCGGCAAGTACGATAGCGTCGATGCTTCGCTCGGCGATAAGTCGGTCCAGTTCTGTACCGAAGAATGCGCTATAACGTTTCTTAATCACGTGATGGTCCTCTGAGCGCGGCGTTAGTTCAGGAACAATTTTTGCTCCCCGCGTGCCTTTTATGGTGATCCGTACGTTCTTGAGCCGCATTTCTTGAAACGCATCGGAGAGGTCAGGTTCGAACTCCTGCCGCACCCACACGATCGGCCGTCTGGCCGTTCGGAACATTTCGGCAAGCGACTGAACACCTCCGATTAGTGAGGCCCGATCCGTCGTCGACCAACGATCGAGGAAGTCGTTCAACATATCGATGATAAGAAGCATGGATCGCAAGTGATCGATCTCCAATAGAAAGAAAAAGAATAGCGCGATTTGGCGGCCTATGCATCGTCTGGAATCGTTCGCGAGCCTTCGCTTGCCGAGAAGCCAGATTAAATTGCGGCGTAGGCTCGGGCCTCGCGGATAGCGTTTCGTCGGTCTCGCACCGCGCGCGAGATTTCTGTAACTTCATCAGATGTCCAAACACCGAGCCCTCGTCCGCGCCGCAGCGTTTTGCAAATCGTTCAATATTCGCGTGCCGATTTTGATGGCACCGATGGCTGGCGCTTGTCCCGTCTCACTCGCTGTTGCGGTCGCCAATGCCGGTGGCTTGGGAGGCTGTGGCGCTCTCCTTATGCAGCCCGTCGCGATCAGGAATTGGGCTGCGGAGGTCCGCGCCGGCACCAACGGCGGATTTCAGTTGAACTTGTGGGTTCCCGATCCACCTCCCGAGCGAGACGTAGCAGCCGAAGATGCGGTGCGACGTTTTCTTGTTAATTGGGGCCCGGAGGTTTTGGCGGAGGCAGGCGACGTCACGCCGCTCAACTTCGAATCACAATGTGAGGCAATGCTGGAGGCTCGGCCATCGATCATATCCTCGATCATGGGCCTCTACCCCGAGCAATCGTTTCGCGAATGAAAAGCCGAGGCATCAAGTGGTTTGCGACCGTGACCACTGTCAGCGAAGCAAAAGCAGCCGAAGCCGCTGGTGCCGATGTGGTTATTGCTCAAGGGATGGAGGCTGGTGGACATCGCGGCGCTTTCGACGCGAATAAGGCGGAGGCCAGAATGGTGGGCTTGTTCAGCTTGTTGCCGGCCGTTGTCGATGCAGTAAAGGTTCCGGTTGTCGCAACCGGAGGAATTGCGGATGGACGCGGGGCTGCGGCTGCGCTTGTGTTAGGAGCCTCTGCTGCACAGAGGTGATACGGGCTGCGGCACGCTCAGAGGATGACGCCGAGCAAGCTCTGAAGGAGATTGTGGCCGCTCAGCGCAAGTTGGCTGCCCGTCGTAATGACAGTGCGATTGGTTTGGGAGGAAAGCGAGTGAAAGGTCATAAATAAAAAGCGGGTGTCTCTATTCGGAAACATCGATTAATCGATAAGGATACCCAAGCGGAGCATGAGCGCAGAAGAGCACAATGCCGTGGTGGAATCAGCCTATCCCTACGCGACATATCTCAACATCAAGTTTGAGCCTCTCAAGCTGATCGACGTATCGTCGCTCGCCAACGACGTTACGGACAAATGGTATAATCAGACACTCTGCAAGGTTAATGACTCCGTTGTGCGCCTGGGCGTCATGCAGGGCGAATACCACTGGCATAAGCACGACAACGACGATGAGTTCTTCTTTGTGCTAAGCGGAAAATTCATTATCGATCTTGAGGATCGCTCGGTTGAGCTTCTGCCCAATCAGGGCTTCGTTGTGCCAAAGGGCGTTATGCATTGTACGCGAGCCCTGGAAAAGAGTGTCATCTTAATGGTTGAAACGGCTGCAATCGTGCCGACAGGCGATACTTGAGCACCTAGATCAAAGCGGATGCGCTATCAACTCCGCCAGTGCGGCTTCCGGCGACGCCGCATGGGCATCGGATCAGATCAGCGCTTTCGAGTGGTGTGTCACTTACCGGCGACAATCACACTCCAAGTCTTGCGCGGCTACGCGCCTGGGATGACTTCAGAAAGCAGTTCGAGCCCGCGCTTGGCGAAAGCGTTCATGTTGGACTGCCGGTCAGCGCTGCCGGTGCGCAACGTAATCGCCCGCTCGATCGGTCCGGCGACCGCGATGCAAGTGTGACCGGCCGGATCGCTGTGACGGTTGCCGGTTGGACCGGCGGCGCCGGTCTCGCCGAGCCCCCACACCGCGGCGTGGCGGTCGCGGACGCGTTTTGCCAACAGGAGAGCATAGGCTTTCGACGCCGACCGAAAGCCCCCCATTTCGGCATTGCCAATGCTGAGGAGCGCTGCGCGCGCCGCCTCGGTGTAGACCACGGCACCGCCGAGAAAGTATGCGGAGGCGCCTGGCACCGCCAGCAAGGCTGCCGCAATGAGTCCGCCGGTGGAGGATTCGGCGATCGCGATGGTCTCGCGGCGCGCGACCAGGCGTTGCGCGATCGTATGCGCCGGCGGCAGCAATAGTTTCATAGGTCGCTCCGTCCGATTTGGCACAGCGCAAAATCCGCGGGGAGCATGTTTCGCCCGTTATTGACCGTCACTAGCGCGCCGGGGATCAATGATGTCATTTGCTTCCCTAATGGCCCTAGTCGTCCGAAAGAATTTCATGCGAAAGGTTGTCAACCACGACTGGACTGTCAAAGTAGGTAACTGCAGGATCTGCATCGTACTTATCCCGGACGAAAGTCCTCCAGCTCTCGGTGTACATCGTTTCGGCTTCGGCGCGGGAGTTCCAGAGATAGATTCCGCCTACCGTTTTCCTGTCTTGCGACAGGAAGTAGTACTTACGAAAAAGGCCGACTACGCCCTGATATTTCGGGGCCGTGCCCAGGAACGTCCTTCGTGCCTCTTCGCATGTAATCGGCTTTGGCAACTGAAACGTGGTGATGACGGTGATCATGGCAACTTTCCCTTTATGACATCGCACAAACGCGAACCGTAGATGTTCGTGATATCGCCAATCAGTTCTCGCTCGGTCGCATCGCACCAACAACGTCCTTCGTAAGGCGATACAATCTCATTTTCTGCGCCAACAAGCCGAAACGCGCACAGCTTGTTGCGATTTTCAAAATAGCGATGAATGAGTCGTCTGATCGTCCCCGTCCAGCCGATGTAGGTTTTCTCACTTGAACGGGCTTGCAGCACTTTCATTCCGGCATCTCTCCGGCCGTTGATGCAGGAGCCGACTTTACAAAGAGCGATTTATCTCGTTAAATGAATAAATATGATCATATCATTCTTGAGGAGAGATGCATGGATCTCACCGACCTTCGCATTTTCAATACCGTCGTTCGCGCGGGTGGCATCACCAGGGCGGCCGAAAGGCTTCATCGGGTGCAATCGAATGTCACGACCCGGATTCATCAACTGGAACAGAACCTCGGTGTTTCGCTTTTCATCCGGCAGGGCAAGCGGCTGCACCTCACTCCCGCTGGGCATCTGTTGACCGACTATGCGGATCGGTTGCTGGCGCTTGCCGACGATGCGAGAAACGCGGTGCAGGATTCGCGTCCGCGGGGACCGTTCCGTCTGGGAGCCATGGAGAGTACCGCCGCGGTCAGGCTTCCCAAAACTCTTGCTGAATTTCACCGGCGTTATCCGGAAGTAACGTTACAGCTGCGTGTGGGGAATCCACAGCAGTTGGCATCGGCTATTTTGGCCGGAGAACTCGACGCTGCGTTGGTCGCCGAGCCAATCGCCGAGGGCCAATTCGACACGGCTCCCGCGTTCATTGAGGAGCTCGTCATCGTCGCAGCGGCTGGGCATCCGCCAATCGGCAAAAGCGGGTCCGTTCCGCGCACGATTATTGCGTTCGAGCAGGGCTGCGCGTATCGCAAACGCCTGGAGGAGTGGTACGCAGCGCGCGGTGCAATGCCCGAGCGTGCGATCGAGCTGAATTCGTATCACTCGATGCTCGGCTGCGTCGTCGCGCGCATGGGCATCGCGCTATTGCCAAAAAGTGTACTGACGACATTTTCTGCCAATGCGGAGATTTCGGTTCATAATCTGCCATCCAAAGAAAATCGCGTGGCGACCGTTCTCATCTGGCGCAAAGGCGCTAGATCGCCCAAGACAGAGGCATTTAGGCAGATTCTATGCGAAGGGCATGGAAAGCGTTCAGCCAGGAAAAAACATTAAGTCCGAGATGATGCGTGCGCGGGATGCCCTTGGACATCGGCT
>JASHVC010000232.1 GCA_030039655.1 Xanthobacteraceae bacterium
GGAAGTACCAATAAGTGACCGTCCTTCTTGTGAAGCCGGTTAATTTGTCCGCGATTATTCGGTCGGGGAAAAGGAGCTGTGTGAAGTTCCCGTGCAATAGAGCCCACAATCGGCTCGTATGTACCTGCACGCGCTGTTGGCCCGCCACAAAAATCTCCCCCACCACCCCAATGAAGCGGTCTCTGGGCTATCTTACCAAGGTTCTCCGTCTCGCGCTCGGTGCGGCGCGTTGAACTTCGCTGAACTGATCGCTCAGGCTTGACCTCGCTAGTAAAGCCGCGGCGGCGAGGCTGGATCGTGGGGGTGACGTTCTTCGGCCCGACGTCAGGGCGGATTGCCCAGTTGCCTACACCGGCATGCGGATCAATCGCCGCTTGAGTCGTTTGAGGATGCTGACTGCGCCGACGGTCCCGCCGACCACGCAGGTCAATAGTCCGATCAGGGCGAGCAAGAACAGCAGCCAGAGCGGAATGTCGATGCCGTAGAATGTGAAACCCATTACAGCACCTGATCAAATCAGATCGCACCTAATCCGGCGATCGCGCGCCGACCTTGTAAGGCACAGACTTTTTCAAGGTCTAGTGGCAACATGGTCGGATATTAAAGCCAGCCTCAATTGCAGAACATAAGCCGACATATCCGCCAGCACACATTGACATGTTAGCGTTAACGGCGCCCAGCGACCTTTTTTGTAACGTGTGACGCCATTTCCGGTTCCGTTTGACTGGCCTGCCGCATGGCAACAACCTGACTTACTCACGTGGGCTGAGTGCCCTCCGAAGCTTCGGTGCGGTGGAACGAGGTCGTGACCTTGACGATTATAGCTGGAAGGTTCGCACAAGCGCACACCGCGAGCGTATTGGAGCCCGTTCAAATGCCGTGGACACCGAACGACGCCGAAAGGCATACGCACAAAGCGACAACATCGAAGCTGAAAGAACTTTGGGCGAAAGTCGCCAACGAAGCTTTGGAGCGAACTGGCGACGACGGCCGCGCTATTCGCGAAGCGAACGCCGTGATCGCACGGCATCCCGACGCCCACTAATAGTGACGCGCTTTTCGGCGTCGCTTAGGGCTGACCGCCACAGCCCGTGGCGTTGCCGACGGTCGAAGTTCTCCAGCTAAATTTACGCGGATACCGCGCTGGTTTCTCACCTGCCACATGCTGGATCATATGTTGGCGTAATGGCTCAAACTCGCTATCAAGCCGCTCGAAATAGCTAGTCCAGCTCCCACCCAGGCGTAGCGATTTGTCCTCGAAAACAAGCCTCGGGAAATTTGATTCATTCCGTTGCCGAGCACCCAAAAGGCGAGGCTCCAGAAGCCAAGAACTTCAACAAACTTGAAAGTTTCACCGACCGTCCATGCGAGTGCCGCCGACAAGCAGACAAGATAGAAAACGAACAGGAGCGTTTGCGTGAAGTCGTGCCAGTCCAGAAAGATCGATGAATATAGGCCCAACGGAGCGCCGACGATGGCAATCTGTGTGACGATGTCATCCGAGCGCAACGGCACGAGGCCAACCACTATGGCGGCGAAAAAAATAACGATAGCTAACGTGATTTGCATAGATAAAAAGCGCAGACCGGACTTGAATTCACCTGACACAAACCTGGCGCGAACATATCCGACGCCAAACACCCCAAATAAGATCAGGGCATCTTGCCAATACGGGTAGAGAGTAAAGTGCAAATTCAAGTAGCCGTTGGCTGAACCCACCAGCATCTGCAGATAGGGGTCCGCCCATCCGAGCGCCAACTGTCTCGTCGTGGCGTAAACCGCCATCACGAATTCGAGCGAGGTCGCGGCACCGCTAACATCAATTGCGCATCGCACCAGAGCGACAAGCGCAACGGCATTGAGCAAGATGCCCACGACTCTGAGTGTCAACCAGAAGCTACTTTTGGTCCGATCCCAGCCAATGACAGCTTCGGACATTAATCGCTCCATCGCCCCCGAGCGGCGCGGGCGAAATTACCACCAAGTATGAGGGCTGCAGAAAGACTAGCAGGCCGAAGTACACAGCTTTGTGCGCAGGGAAGTACTGCATTTCCGCAACCGGCCGGTGTTGTCATACAGTCTTGCCGAAGCCCTCGATCGTGCCTGGAACAGATCGACACCTGCGGCTTTTATGCTCGCGCGACCGCGATTTCCGCTAATATCACCGACAAAGAAAAGGGAGACAGCACGATGGCCGAGAAGAAGGTGTCGTACCAAGTCGGCGGCAGACCGTTCGAAGGCGTGATCGTCTATGACGACAGTGTCACGACGAAACGTCCGGCGATTTTCATGCAGCCGGACTGGAAAGGTGTCTGCGCCGACACCATTGGCCAGGCGCGCACCGTGGCCGGCAAGGATTATGTGGTGCTGATGGCCGACATGTTCGGCGCCGGCTATGGCGCGAAGCAGAAGACGGTCGATGAATTGCGCGCCGGCATGCTCAAGGTGCACAAGGATCTGCCATTCACCTTGTCCTGCGGCACCGCCGCTAACGACGCGCTCATGGCGGAGGCACAGAAGCTCGGCATCATCGATGCCAGCAAGAAAGTGGCGATCGGGTATTGCGCGGGCGGCGGCTACGCACTCGAGCAGGCGCGCGCCGGCGC
>JASHVC010000233.1 GCA_030039655.1 Xanthobacteraceae bacterium
CACCATCAGCGTCACTTTGCGCTGCGAAAAAAACAGCGAGCCCTTTCGCCGCACAAGGACACGGAATGCGCATCAGCAGTCGGCATGCGGGCCTCCCATGCTGTTCATTCCAACACCGATCCCAGCTTCCATTGCGCCACGCGGCCAGGCGATCATGAGTCCAAGAGCACTAATTGAGCGAGTGGTGACGTTAACTACAAGCATTCACCGTTGACCTTTTTCTTCCAATCTCCCAATGGTAAGACGACCGGCTCACATCGCCAAGACGGCCGGTGCAGAGCCTCAGTTGAGCGTAAGGTTGAGCCGAAAATTTGTGATGGCACGCGCGCGTTTGGTTGCTTCAGTTCCCTCCGTGGTTGCGAGATACGTAAGTACGACACGCGCCAATGTGGCAAATGTAATTATTCCGTTCGTTGTCGGTGCGATCCATATACTTCGCAAGGTCTGTAGTAGGAATATATTTGTTGCCCTATCGAAACTGCGCAAAGCTTTTTCCGACGAGTCAATTGTCGTCGCTGTTATCGAACATTACTCAATTATTCGTGCATTAAACCGTAGCGACGGGCGTACGCTGACCAAGAGATACCCACACTATGTCAATAAATATGTTCACCCATACCTTGCGAAAAGTCTCAGCAAAAAAGCTCGAAGAGAGGCATTAAGATTTCATCATCAATATCTGACCCAACGCGTAGTCGCTTCATTTTATGAACAGATTTTGCAAAACAGATTGACTTTGTGGAGCGAATTAATTGATGAAGACTGTTACGCCATTTCGATGTCATTTAATCCTGATTGGCATGCTCCCGGGGATCTCTCTTTATCCTTTGAGAGGAATAACACTCCCATTTACGAGATATCGTTCGCAATTGTTCCCGGAGGCTTGATTGGTTGTTCGGCTGATCCAATTTTATTGGTTGCTCGAGTTCAAGGAGGAAGCAATCAGGCCGAGGCAATTAGAATCGCCACACGTGCATGTCATCGCATTGCGCCGCCACATTTGCTTATGGCCGCAGTCCAGTCGATCGCCACCGTTCTCGCGATCGACACAATCGGCGGCATAACAAACAAAGAGCAGCTTGCAAAATCTCCTCAAGAGAAGTTGAATCATTTCTTTTTTGACTATGACGCATTCTGGGAGACTTTCACCTTTCGATACAAAGGTATAATTGCTTACGAGATTCAAGTTCCATTTTTGGATAAGCCGGGCGCGCATGCTGGCTATCACAGTAAGGCACGTCTAAGGCGACGACACTTCAAAAACCAAATTGCTGCGATTGTCGGCGCAACGTTCGCCAAGAAATTCGTGAAATCGTGTTCGTCGTAGATCGGGCTGTCAGGTATTGGTAATGTATCCAATCCCGATTAAGTTTGGATAGCTGCACTGCGCACGTGCCGCATTGCACCGAAGTCTCGCCGCCAAGTGCCGGCAGGCATAGCTCAAAACGACAACTTGTGACGGCGATCACAGAGCGACTCGGCTTCTGCTTCTATTGCTAGGAGCATGGACGAGGAGGCGATCCAATGTTGACGACGAAATCCTCCCTCAACATGTCAAATTGAACTAAAAAGCCCATTCAAATCCGAGGAGATCGTGCGATGCCGGCAAAAATTCTTGGAAGTGCAGCGCTCGCTGCAGGTGTCATTATCTCGACCCAGGCGTTGGGACGCGCGCCCGCGCCACTAATTCCCACTGCTCTGGTCGAGGATGTGAAGAGCGCCACCGCCGACGTGGAGTTTATGGACTACGTCGGCACCGGCCAGGTCATCAAACTTCGCCCGGGTGATGTCCTTGTTCTCAGCTACCTCAAGTCCTGCGAGCATGAGACCATCACTGGCGGAACGGTGACCATCGGTCCCGACCAAAGCGACGTGGAGGGGGGCAAGGTCACCCGTACCAAAGTCGCATGCGATGGCGGCAAGGTAGAGCTCCCTTCCCAGCAGGCGAGTGAGACCGCCGCCACTGCGTTCCGCCTGCAGAGTGCGCCCCACGAACCAACCCTCTATGCGCGGGCACCTATGATCGAAATTCCCAGGCTCCATCTTGGTGACAGCCGCGAACTCGTAATCGAACGAATTGACCGGCCCGGCGAACAGTTCGCGATCAAAATAGAGGAAGGCCTCTTCGGCGGAGGATTCTACGATCTGGCCAGGAGCGGCAGGCTGCTGACGCCCGGCGCGACTTACCGGGCAAGCATCGGCGACCAAAAAGTCATCTTCAAGATCGATGCGAGCGCCAAAACCGGCAGAGGACCTGTCGTGGGCCGCCTGCTGCGCTTTCAGTCTAGTTGATTACGACGGCTACTCGCTCGTCTTGGCCAATGCCTTGCATCAAGATGGTGCCGCCTGTGCCGCCATCATGGTCATCCTTTAGCAAAAGCATCGTCAGCGTCGGGGGGTTCATCCCCCTGACGTTCCCCGCAGTTCATCTATGATGTGAGAGAATTTGGTCGGAGTGGCAGGATTTGAACCTGCGACCCCCTCGTCCCGAACGAGGTGCTCTACCAGGCTGAGCCACACTCCGCCAACTGCGGGGCTTATACATACGGCCTCGGGGGGCCGCAAGCGCGCCGCCGTTTGCGCTTTCGCAACAATATGGAGGCACTTAAGACCGAATGACAGCCCCGCTGGTCACGCGCGTATCGAAGGCCGACAGTGCCGCTATCGCCGACGCGGTGCGCTGCCTTGCCGCCGGCGGGCTCGTCGCCTTTCCGACCGAGACGGTCTACGGCCTCGGCGCGGACGCCACTAGTGGCAAGGCCGTGGCGCGCGTCTATGAGGCCAAAGGGCGGCCGGCGTTCAACCCGCTGATCGCGCACGTGGCCGATCTCGCGGCAGCGCGGGCGCTGGCGCGTTTCAGCGCGGATGCAGCACGGCTTGCCGAAACGTTCTGGCCTGGGCCGCTGACGCTCGTGCTTCCCAAGGCGGCCGCGTGTCCGGTCGCCGACCTTGCCACGGCCGGCCTCGACAGCATCGCGGTACGCATGCCCAGTCATGTCGTCGCGAGGGCCATCCTCGCGGGCTTTGGTAAGCCGGTCGTCGCGCCATCGGCCAACCGCTCCGGCCAGGTTTCGCCGACCACCGCGACGCATGTGCTGGCCGATCTCGGCGGCCGTATAGAACTCATTATCGACGGCGGCGCGACACCCGTCGGCGTCGAGTCCACCATTATCGCGTGCCTCAATGAACCCGCGATGCTGCGTCCCGGTGGCCTGCCGCGCGAAGCAATAGAGCGCGCGCTGGGCAAGCCGCTCGCGCAGCCGCCTGCGAAGACCGCGGTCGATGACGCGCCGCTCGCGCCCGGCATGCTAGCTTCGCACTACGCCCCGCACACACCGCTACGGCTCGACGCCAGCGAGGTCGTCGTCGGAGAGTGTTTGCTCGCGTTCGGGCCAAATCTCGTGCCCGGTTCCGAACGCGCGATGCGCGTGCTCAATCTTTCGCAGCGCGGCGATCTCATCGAGGCGGCGGCGAACTTGTTCTCGCACCTGCGCTTCCTCGACGGCGAGGGCGCCAATATGATCGCCGTGATGCCGGTCCCAGACGAAGGCCTCGGCGAGGCCATCAACGACCGATTGGTGCGGGCGGCGGCGCCGCGCTGAGGCGCGCTTGCACCGGGGTTAGTGCGCTGTCATCTATTCGCTGACCAAGCCGACGGAAACGCCTCATGCTCGACAAGCCGGACGCAACGGACGCCAAAGTCTCCCCCGCCCTGCTCGCGCGCTTCGCCGCTATCGTCGGCGACAAATTCGCGATTACCGATCCGCAGGCCCAGGAGCCATACCTGGTGGAGATGCGCGGCCTGTTTCACGGCCACACTGCCGCGGTGCTGCGGCCATCGTCCGTCGATGAGGTGTCGCGGATCCTCAAGCTTGCCAACGACACCGCAACCCCGATCGTGCCGCAGGGCGGCAATACCGGACTCGTCGGCGGGCAAATTCCGCTGCACAACGAAATCGTGCTGTCGCTGAACCGGCTCGACCGGATTCGCGAAGTCGATCCGACCTCGAACACGTTGACCTGCGAGGCCGGTGTTACCTTGCAGCGCGCCCGCGAAGCCGCCGCGGCGGCCGACCGGCTTTACCCGCAAGTGCTGCCGTCGGACGGCACTTGCACCATCGGCGGCAATCTCTCCACCAATGCCGGCGGCACGGCGGCGATCACCCACGGCGTCGCGCGCTCCCACGTCCTCGGC
>JASHVC010000234.1 GCA_030039655.1 Xanthobacteraceae bacterium
CCACAAGGCGCAGTCGATGCCGATGCCGTCGCGCTCGGCCTGCATGACGATCGGCTTGTCGATCAGCGGCGTCTTGTTGCGATCGAGATATTTGACGAACGCTTCGACGCCGCCTTCGTAGCGCAGCGTCTCACGCTTCTCGACAGCGTGGCGCATATCGGAGAGGATGATGGTCACGCCGGAATTGAGGAACGCGAGTTCGCGTAGCCGGTGCTCCAGCGTATCGAAGTCGAACTCCGTCATGGAGAATGTCTTCTTCGACGGCAGGAAACTGACCTCGGTGCCCTGTTTGTCGCGGGCGGCGCCGACGACGGCCAGAGGCGCCACGGCCTCGCCGTCGCGGAACTCGACGAAGTGCTCCTTGCCTTCGCGCCAGATGGAGAGTTTGAGCCACTCCGACAGCGCGTTGACCACGGAGACGCCGACGCCGTGCAGACCGCCCGACACCTTGTAGGCGTTCTGATCGAATTTTCCGCCAGCGTGGAGCTGCGTCATCACGACCTCGGCGGTCGACACGCCCTCGCTGTGCATCTCGGTGGGAATGCCGCGGCCGTCGTCGCGCACCGTGCACGAGCCGTCGGGATTGAGCGTGACCACGACTTCCTTGGCGAAGCCGGCCAGCGCCTCGTCGATGGCGTTGTCGACGACTTCGTAGACCATGTGATGCAGGCCGGAACCGTCGTCGGTGTCGCCGATATACATGCCCGGCCGCTTGCGCACGGCGTCGAGACCCTTGAGCACCTTGATGGAATCCGCGCCGTAGTCGGACGGTGCCATAGGGCTTTGCTTACGGACGGGTTCGGCCATGAAGAGACTTTCGGGCAGCGCGAAAAACGGGGGCTGGAATCACTCTGACTTGTACACCAAAACGGGGCTTCGTACAGAGCAAAGTGGCAGCCATTAAGATATTGTTAAATCGAAATTTTTCAAGGTTTTGGCGGGCGGATTTTTGCGCCTGAATCGGGGTAGTTTTCGGGCCCTGCGGGAGGCCCGGAAAAGGAGGCTTTCGGGCAGCGATTTTCGTCGCAGCGCCCTCTCGCGGCGCGATGCTCAAACCGCTCATTCCCGCGCGCGCGGGAATCCAGATCTGGGTTTCCGCTTGCGCGGGGACGAGCGGGGTGAAGGCCGATTCAGTTTGCACCCGTATGGGGAACAGCAAGGCGGGAAAACGGATACGCGCGACGATCAAACGCGCGGGCGCGCTCGCTGACCGTCGGACTTTGCCGATACCTTCGACGAGAGCAGATAGCGGTCACCCGGCTCGTACTCGGGCACCGGCTGTTGAAAGCACCCCAGAGCGACCGTCCAAAGTTCCACACGATCCAAATCCTCGCGCAGGCGTTCCAGCGCGTCGATCAGATTGTGAACGATCATGTCTTCAGCGGGTTCCGGCATCGCAATAGGGTCTCAATTCCGCACGCGCAGATCACGCGATCAACATCTTCTCCTAAGCGATTAAAGGACTTCGGCGCACTATTGTTCCGCACGTGTCAGTCCTTAGCATGGCTGACATATCAACGGGTTGGTTCCATCGTCGTTTGTTCCCGGCTGCGTAAAATGCCACCGGCATTTTTTATTTTTTCCTTATCTGCAGACGGCCCTCCGCCACGTCGACAAACATCGCGCTGCTGGCGGCTTCGGCGAACAGCGCGGGATCGGCGCTGGTCATG
Source organism: Xanthobacteraceae bacterium (assembly GCA_030039655.1). The sequence continues at coordinate 1,671 of JASHVC010000234.1, forward strand.
AAAACCTGCGCGCCGAGTTGGGCGAGTTCATCATGCAGTGCAGCACGCCGCGCCGGATCGAGATGCGCCACGACTTCGTCAAGCAGTAGCACGGGCGCGTAGCCGCTCATCTCCGCAATCAGCCGCGCGTGCGCCAGTACGAGGCCGATGAGCAATGCTTTCTGTTCGCCGGTCGACGCATCGGCAGCCACGCTACCTTTCTGCGCGTAGGTGACCTTGAGATCGGTCAGATGCGGCCCGTCAAGCGTGCGTCCGGCAGCAGCATCGCGGCCGCGGTTGTCGCGCAGCACCGCGCGGTAGCGTTCCTCGATTTCACGAGCCGGATGGGCCGGAATGAGCTGCTCCATCCAACCGTCGAGCGCGATCTCGGCCGGCGGGAAGGCCGCTTCCTTGCGGCTTGTCAGCACTGCCTGCAGCCGTTGCATAGTTTCGACGCGCAGTCCGGCGACTGCGACCGCAAGCTCGGCGGTTTCGTGCTCGACCGCGTCGAGCCAATGCGCATCGGGCCGCGGGTCTTCCAGAAGCCGGTTGCGCGAACGCAGCGAACGTTCCAGCGCGTTGACGCGGCCGCCATGTTCGGCGTCGACGGCAAGCGCGAGGCGATCGAGAAAGCGCCGGCGCTCTGACGGTGCGCCGACGAACAAGCTGTCCATGGCCGGCACCAGCCAGACCACGCGCACATGATCGGCGAACGCCGCGGCCGAAGCCGCCGGCTCGCGATCGATACGGAATTTGCGGTTTGGAGCAGCGTCTTCGTCTTGCGGCCGCTCGACGCCAGTGCCGAGGGTCGCCAGCCCCAATGCGCCTTCGATCTCCGCCGACACCGCCCACGAACCGTCGCCCTCGCTGAACGCCACCTCGTCGAGCGTAGCGCGGCGCAAGCCGCGCCCCGGCGCCAGGAACGAAATGGCCTCGAGCAAATTGGTCTTGCCGGCGCCGTTGGGGCCGACCAGCGCGATCGTCTTCGCGCCGGTCTCAAGCGAGGCGGAATGGTAGTTGCGGAAGTTGGTGAGCGAAAGGCGACGGACCGGCATCACTTGTCATCATCCGCGCAGGCGGATGATCCAGTAATCGAATGAGTCTGGCGCCAATCCTCAGCGCCCGCGTCTACTGGATGCTCCGCTTTCGCGGAGCATGACAAGGTGGGTCACACCCGCATGGGCATAAGCACGTAGAGCGCGCCCTTGGACTCTTTGTCCTGGATGAGCGTCGGCGAGCCCGGATCGGCGAGCTTGAGCACTGCGGCTTCGCTCTCGATCTGGGAGGCGATGTCGAGGAGATAGCGCGAGTTGAAGCCGATATCGATCGGATCGGACTCGTATTCGACTTCGAGCTCCTCGTTGGCGCTGCCGGAATCCGGATTGGTCACCGATAGCTGGAGCTTGCCGCCGGTGATCGACAGCTTGACGGCGCGGCCACGCTCGCTCGACACCGTCGAGACGCGGTCGACCGCGGCCTCGAATTCCTTCTTGTCGACAACCAGCTCCTTGTCGTTGTTCGCCGGGATGACGCGGCCATAGTCGGGGAAAGTGCCGTCGATCAGCTTTGAGGTCAGGATCACCGCGCCGGCGGTGAAGCGTATCTTGCCGGCGGAGAGTTCGACCAGGACCTCGGCCTCATTGTCCTCAACAAGCCGCTGCACCTCGCCGACCGTCTTGCGCGGGACAATGATGCCCGGCATGCCCGACGCCCCTTTTGGCAGATCGAGTTCCATCTGCGCCAGCCGATGGCCGTCAGTGGCGACGGCGCGCAGCGTCTGCGATTTCCCGGAGCCGGCCGCGTGCAGGTAGATGCCATTGAGGTAGTAGCGGGTTTCCTCGGTCGAGATGGCGAACTGGGTCTTGTCGATCAGCCGCTTCAAGTCGCCCGCCTTCAGGGTGAACTTGTGCGTCATGTCGCCCGGCGCCAGATCGGGGAAATCGCTCTCCGGCAGCGTTTGCAGCGTGAAGCGCGACCGCCCCGCCCGGATCGCCAGCGCGGCCCGGTCACCGGAGGATTCCAGCACGATCTGCGCCCCCTCGGGCAACTTGCGCACGATATCGAAGAACATGTGGGCCGGAACCGTCGTCGAACCGCCGGGCCCGACCTCGGCGGCGATCGTATCGGTCACTTCCACGTCGAGGTCGGTGGCCTTGAGGCTGAGCTTCGACTTGTCGGCGCGAACCAGCACGTTAGCAAGGATCGGAATGGTATTGCGGCGCTCGACCACGCGATGCACGTGGCCCAGCGATTTCAACAATTCGGACCGCTCTACGGTGACTTTCATCGCGCAATCCGTTCGCTACATTGAGGGCGAAAGTGGCGCGGCGCGCGTATTTCGGCAAGACCAAGCCGCAACCGGCCTGGCGTTTTCCCTGGATTTATGGCCCGCCGCAGCGTCATGCCGCGGCGGGTGGACGCCCGTCTATTCCTGCAATTGCCGCTTGAGCGACTCGATCTCCTCCGCGAAGGCGGTATCGTTGCCCGTCAGGGCCTCGATCTTGCGCACGGCGTGCAGCACCGTTGTGTGGTCCCGGCCGCCGAACCGGCGGCCGATCTCAGGGAGGGAGCGCAACGTCAGGATCTTCGCCAGGTACATGGCCACCTGGCGCGGGCGGACGACGTTCGCGGTGCGCCGGGACGATAGAAGGTCCGCGCGGCTGACGTTGTATTGCCGGGCCACGATGCGCTGGATGTCCTCGATGCGCACGCGCTTGGGCTCGGCAGGCCGGATGAGGTCGCGCATCTCGCGCTCGGCCATTTCCAGCGTCACCGGCTGGCCGGTGAGCTTGTTATGCGCCAGCAGCCGGTTGACGGCGCCTTCGAGGTCGCGGCCGTTATGGGTGACGGACTTGGCGATGAATTGCAGCACCGGCGCCGGCACCTCGAATGCGGGATAGTGCATGCGTGCGGCGGTGATGCGGCTCTTGAGAATCTCAAGCCGCAATTCCTCGCCGAGAGAAGCAATTTCCACCACAAGGCCGCCGGCCAGCCGCGAGCGGACGCGGTCATCCAGACTCTCAAGATCCGCGGGCGGCCGGTCGCTGGCGATTACCACCTGCCGGCCGGCATCGATGAGTGCGTTGATGGTGTGGCAGAATTCGTGCTGGGTGGAGCGGCCTTGCAGGAACTGCAGGTCGTCGATGACCAGCACGTCGTTGGCGCGCAGCGCTTCTTTGAAGGCGAGCGTGGTCTGGCTCTTGAGTGCCGAGACGAATCCGAACATGAACCGCTCGGCCGTCAGGTAAAGCACCTTGCGGTCGCCGTTGTTGCCCGCCCAGGTGATCGCTTGCAGCAAGTGAGTTTTGCCGAGACCCACCCCCGCATGGATGTAGAGCGGGTTGAACATCAGCTGCTCGCCGCGGGTGCTGGTCGCGATTTGCTTGGCGGCCGCGTGCGCTAGCGTATTGGAACGGCCAACGATGAAACTCTCGAAAGTCAGCCGCGAGTCGAGCGGCGAACCGCTGAGCGTGTCGTGCATCGAAATGAACGGCACCCTCGCGCTTTCGCCGTTCTGCATCATCAGGTCGCGCGGCTCGCGCGTCAGCGCGGGAGGTTCCGCCGACTTCGGCTTCGGGGCGGGAAGGATTGTGGACGAGCGCACGCTCACCTCCAGACGGGCGATCGTGGGCTCTTCGGCCTGCCATTGGGCGAGAACACGATCCGCATAGTGGGACTGAATCCATTTGCGCAGAAACCGCGTCGGCACCGAGAGCCGAACGGCTTCCTTGTCCAAGGATTCAAACTCCATACGGATAAACCAGCTTGTAAAGACATCCTCGCCAAGCTCGAAACGCAGACGGTCCTTGACGCGGTTCCAGCGTTCCTGATCGATGTTCATGATGGCGTGCTGCTTTTGTGGGATCACGGGTCAACCCAACGGATGGGGCGAGGGCGATACTCATGCCCTGCCGCGTTACGGGGGACGCAACACACACTGTGAGATCGAGATTTGGTTGGTGAGCCAAATGCCGCGCGAGCGGCCGGCTCGAGCGGAGGTGCTATCCGCTCGGATTCGCTATTGAGCCATGAAGCCGTCGCGCTGCCGCGGGCTGCACGAATGTGACCGAGACTTGGGGTCTCGCAGTGCCGGCGCTTTGTGCCGTGCGGAGGATTGCACTCTTATTCATTGCCTCACCTCCATCTATAACGATGGTTGTTGACCGAGCTCTGCGCTCAGCAGTCGCTAAGAATTCCGCGCGATCATCATGATCGCCACCTGTGCAGTTCCTCGCCGCCTACGAAGATCATAAGCAGGTCTTTTCGCCGAGAACTTGCGACTTTAACAGTGAGGACAGTACTCTACTGGACGTGACACACCCGCCCCATCTCATACTTCGATGAGTTTACTGTAGACCAGTGTTTGATGAACTCCGGCGGACCGAAGACAATTGAAATTTAACACGGCACTTCCGGCTCGCAACGCCATGACAAGAGCATGAACGTGGAACTTTTAGCTCGATGGGCGTGCAGGAAATAAATGGCGCTTGGTTTAACCGGTTGATTCAGTACTGTAATCTTTCTGCGATCTAAAAAAGGCCGGAAGCGAGCAAATGACTCGGAACTAAAACGATTGCATCGTCGCGGCCGACCGCGTTTTTAAAGTCCCCAAAATTTCTTGCGGTTAACCTGTTCATTACACACGGCTTCCTGTGAACAAAACAGCAAGGGACCCACCCGTCGAGAGTGCTCGACGGGTGCGAAAATGCGCATGGAATCAGGAGAAAATCGACGCCAACGACGCTCACGAAGCGGTCTTAGCCGCTCGTACAACACTTTACACGATTTTTCTAATCGCGTGTGGCAATTGCGCCACAATTTTGCGTAAGCGCGCATGCGTCCACAGCGAAGGCTATGGCCGGTGGTTTACTCCGGGGACAACTCGCTGACCTGATGTTGAGAAGCACCTGTCGGCGGCTATTTGCCGAGCTTGGCAATCCGATGCGCGAGCCGGGACACTTTGCGGCGGGCGGCGTTGCGATGGACGACGCCTATTTGCCCGGCGCGGATGATGGCCGGCTCCGCATGCACCATGGCGAAGACCGCAGCGGCGCGGTCGCCCGACGAAATCGCCTCTTCGACTTTGCGCACCGCAGTGCGCAGGCGCGAGCGCCGCGCCTTATTGATTTCGGTGCGGCGCGCGATTTGGCGCGCGGCCTTCTTGGCTGATTTTGTGTTGGCCATAACCTATCGAACCTATCCTTGGGCCGCGCTTATAGGGGGGCAGGCCAGAGCCGTCAACGCCGCAGGCTGTCTCAATACTGTATGGTCGGGACGGGATTCCCGAGGGGCAGGATCATGCCACCTGCTTGGCGCGGGCCTGGTCGTAGCCGGCCACCACGGCGGCGCGATCGGCGCCCGGGAATGCGGATAACGGCGGCGCTACGCGCCCCCACGCGGGCTCCCCGTGAATGTGCGCGAGCAAGGCCTTCACGCCGGGTACGAGTTGCTTGCCGTCGAACAACTTGCGGATCGCGACCGCCTCGGCGAGCGCCGCCGCATCGCCCGTTCGCCACGCGCGGGCACAAAGGTCGGCATTGAGATTGGCCGTGGCTGAAATGCAGCCCGCGAACGGGCCCGAACGAGCCTGTGGCAATGCCGCCTCGGTCGAGGGAAAGACCTTGAACCGCGGCGAGATGTTGGCCGCGGCACGGGCAAAATCCATATCACCCGAAGAATCCTTCAACCCCACGATGCGCTCGCCGAATGTATCGAGCAGGCGGTGGATCAGGGCGACGTGCCAGGGCAGGCCGGACTGCGCCGGGAAGTGATAGAGGTAGATCGATATCGGCCGCGCTGCGGTCGCGGCCACGATCGCGTCCACATAAGCGACCAGGCCGTCGTCCGGCACACCCTTATAGTAGAAGGGCGGCAGCACCAGCGCGCCGGCGAAACCGAGTTCGGCCGCGTACTTGGTGAGGGCGATGGCGTCGGCAGCCGCAGCGGCGCCGGTGCCGACCATCATGCGGTCGAGCGGCAGGCCGCTCGCCGCATAGGCGCTCATCACCCGCTTGCGCTGCTCGAGCGAAAATGAGGTCGCCTCGCCGGTCGTGCCCAGCACGTTGAGGCCGTCGCAGCCGTTGTCGAGGAGAAAGCGCGCCAGCGCGATGCAGCGCACAGAATCCGGTTCACCATTCGAGTCGACGGCGGTGGCGATGGCGGCGATCACGCCATGCAGGGTCTTGGTGGTCATTTGCGGCTCATCCTTGCTTGGCCGCATCCCTAGCATGACCGCCCGACGCTTGACAGCATTGGAGCCTCACGGGAGCTTCGCCGCGCCGCCAAGCCCTCCATTGGGGCGGCGACGGGGAGATGCATGGCCAATCTGCGACTGAGTTTTGCGTGCGGGCCTTACGACCGGACTCAGGCGTTGCGTGACGGCTCCATCAGGCCTGATGGCATCGACCTCACCTATGTGACCTTGCAGCCGGCCGAAATCTTCTGGCGCATGCTTCAGTACAAGGAGTTCGACGCCTCCGAGATGTCGCTGTCGAATTACACGACGCTGGTAGGCGGCGGTGATGCGCCGTTCGTGGCAATCCCGGCGTTTCCCTCACGGGTGTTTCGCCACGGGTATTTCTTCGTCAACACCGACAAAGGAATCGCGCGCCCGGCTGACCTCAAGGGCAAGCGCGGGGGCGTGCCCGAATACAGCATGACGGCGGCGGTCTATATGCGCGGGCTGCTGCAGCATGAATACGGGATCAAGCCGAGCGACGTCGAATGGGTGCAGGGGCGCGCCGACCGGCTCGGCCACACGCTACCGCCCGACGTTCGCCTGACCCAGGCGCCCGCCGGGACTGAGCTCGGCGATCTTCTGGAGCGCGGCGAGCTCGACTTTCTGATGACCGCCAACAACCCGCTGTCATTTCGCCGCGGTGCAGCAAACGTGAAGCGGCTGTTTCCCAATTATCGCGAGCTTGAGCAGGACTATTACCGGCGTACGAAGATTTATCCGATCATGCACACGGTGGTGATCCGCCGCGACATTTACGAGCGCGATCCGTGGGTGGCCATGAGCCTCTACAAGGCGCTCTGCCGCGCCAAGGATTATGCGCTGCATCTGGTGAGCGAAGTCGGTTCGCCCAAGGCTTCATTCGCCTGGCTGCAGCCGCTGATCGAAGAGGAGCAGGCGATCATCGGCAAGGATTGGTACCCGTACGGCGTCGAGGCGAACCGGCCGTCGCTGGAGGCGCTGCTGCAATACACTCACGAGCATGGCCTGACGCCGCGGCGGCTGAAGATCGAGGAATTGTTTGCACCCAGCACGCTGCGCGATATCCCGCTCAGCGAGGGGCAGTTGGTGTAAGACTTGGCGGCGGCCGGGCGATCACTGACCGAGGTCTGCTTTGCGGCGCATGACGAACAAAGCTTGACGGTGTACCAAGGGATATTGCGCCAAGTTCGAGAAGTGCGAACAGCCGCCGCGGACCTACTTACGCAGACACAATCCCGTTGCCGTACCTGCCGGACATCCTGCTCCGTCCGCCGTCCCGCTGGAACACACAAGCGAGACCAGCGCTTCATCGTCGTTGCAGGCAACCGTTTTGTCACCCGTTACAACGCGCAATCCGGCGAGGCCCGACGGGCCCGGAGGCCCGGCGATACCTTGTGGTCCGACCGGTCCTTGGGGTCCCTGAGGCCCTTGGGGTCCGCTCGGCCCGATCGGCCCAACAGAACCGGGGGGCCCTTTCTCCCCTGGTGATCCAGCCTGCCCCTTCTCCCCTGGCGGTCCGGCTTGCCCTTGCTGCCCTTGCGGGCCTGAACAGCCCGTGAGGAAGAGGCCGAACAAGGTCACGGCTAAGCATGCAATTCTCATAAGTGCCCCCAGTCACCATGGCTATGGACGGAATAACGCGCACCCATCAGGTAGATTGTCACGACACCTACACTCTCAGCAACTGAGCCAACAAAAAAGAACTCTTGATATTCTGGCCTGACGCCGCGGCGGCTCTAAGATCGAGGAATTGTTGGCGTCCAGCACGCTGGGCGATATCCACCTCAGCAAGAGGCAGTTGGTCCGGGGTTGTGCGGCGGCCGGGTGCGCACTAGCCGCTGTCTGCTTTACGGCGCACCGCGAACAAAGTTCGATCGGCAGGTCTCGGAGGCGGCAGCTTCGTCCAAAGCGTGCGAGGCTCACTTCGGTGCACAGCACAGATTCCAAGGATTTCCACGGCGCAGATTCAGTATCCCACAGTAAACCGGCGACGGGAGTGTCGCGGCCGCTCCAATTCATCAGCCACCGCGATGGCATAATCTTCCATCGAGATCGTGCTCTTGCCATCGGCTCCCACGAGTACCTCATCGCCGCCCAGTCGGAACTTGCCCGTGCGCTCCCCGGGGGCGAAGTGGAGCGATGGGGACAGATAAGTCCAATCAAGCTCGCGCTCGCTCCTAAGGAATGTGAGAAAGCTGCGCCCTGCCAGGGCCTCTTCGCGGGATGTGATGGGAACGAGCCCGGCGTCGACCGCCTCGACCCCGGAGGCGTTCTTGAGTGTTCCCGCTCCGCCCACCACCAGAAGTCGTTTCACCTCTGACCGCTTTAGTGCGGCGACCAAAACGGCGGGATCGACCTGCAGCAGTCGCGTAGCCGTGACAACCGCGTCGTGGCCTGTAAGCAGCGGAGCAAGATCGTCAGCATTCCGTACGTCACCGTAGCGCGCCGTAAGGGAGGCATGGGCAGGCAACAGTGCAGGGTGCCGAACAATTCCGGTCACCTGATGCCCGCGCGCCAACAATTCGGCAACGACGCGCGACCCGGCTTTTCCCGTCGCCCCGATCACCGCGATGTTCATGACCTTGGTTCGCTCGCGCCTCCCGATTGCCCGCTTCGAAAGTCATACACGAATGCGGGGGCGCTTCCACGTAGATCAAGTGGGCTCCCTAACCAGCATAATAATAATTGCGCGTGCCTCGCACTTCGGCTCAGGATCAAGAACGACCGATAGAGCTTGACAGAGGCAGGTCCGCTATTGCCTTCAATAGCGTCGGATTCGTCGCGCCGCTTTGTGCCCACTAGCGCGATCTTGCCGAATCGTCGCAGCGCGATGCCGATCACGCGTTGTCGGCGGTGCGCACGATCGACGTATATGCGACCAACAAATTCGACCTGCCAGAAATGCTCACATATTGCCGTGGCCGCGTTTGATGGTCTGACGGATCACCGGGGCCGTGACCTTATCCGAAATCTGGATGTTCCAGATTTCGCTGTCGCCCTGGGCGGCGAAGTCGGCGAACAGCTTTGGGACTATCGACACGTCGCGTATCTCGTGGCCGCGCAGGCCGAAGCCGCGGGCGATGTCGTGCAGCGGCGGCCGGCCGAATATAGCCAGACTGTCGTCGAGGCCGTCGGCGCGCAGCTTGTGAAACTCCGAGCCGTAGCCGCCGTCGTTCATGGCGCAGATGAG
>JASHVC010000235.1 GCA_030039655.1 Xanthobacteraceae bacterium
TTTTGTGGGTAGAGCTCCAGAGCTATCTGTGATTGATGCTTGCTGGAAGGCAGCAGGGCAAATGAAAAAATTGGCAATCGTTGCCAAAGCTGGATCGGGCAAGACGCGCCTTTTGAAGGAGTGGCAGAAGCGACACCCGGATCTCCATATCGTGACGGCGACGTTCAGTTTGTTCGGCGGGACACTCGACAGCTTCGTAAGTCAATTAGCATCGCTTCCAACGCCTCCAGTGGACTGCCAGGGCTTGATACAGGCGGTCATCACCAAAATAGGCGAGGAAAAAATCGAAGTATTGATATTGGACGATATTCACTGGGCCGGAAATGACGGTGCGGCATTTCTTCGTGGTCTCCTCGATGCACTGTCAAACACGATAATATTCGTCGTCTTGGCTTCGCGTCCAAATGGGCTGTCGCTGTTACGAAAATTGCGACCGACTGCTGAAATCGCTCTTGAACCTCTAAAAACTTCGGCAGTCGCAAAGATAGCGCAGCGACTGATCCATTCCGCGCCAATCGCCAGTGAGGCGGCACGACGGTCCAAAGGAAATCCGCTATTCGTGGAACAGTTTGCGGCCTGGGCGGCCGAAACCGGATTCAAGGGAGGCAAATCTGGCCCACGAACTCTCTATGAAATTATTGCCGCACGCATTAGCCATCTATCGAACGTTCAATTGGCGAAAATTGGAGAGCGGCTACGATGGGGCCAATCGTGGCAGCGGCTCACTATTGGCGGCGAACTTGAAGAGATCGAAACCGAAATTGGGCTTTGGCTTGATCGACTCGAAACCGGAGATTACGCGGATCGCACTGAAGCGGCGCGCCATCTCGCGAAGCTGGAGCATATCGATTATGAGATATTTATTCTTGGCGCACTAGCAGGCCGGCCGCGACCGCGGTCGAACCGATTGCGCGAGGCCATCGAGCGGTTGCTCGTCGGTAGCAAACAACAAATTTTTCATGACCTGAAGAGGAGAGCAATGGGAGCGTCGGCGGCGAGCAAAGAGAATATTTTACGCGAAGCGCATCGGGCGGCGGATGTTCTCTTTGAAGCCTACGATTGGCGGGCAGCCCTTAGGTTCTATGAATTTGCCGGCGCGCTCGATCCCTCCCGTCGTACGAACCAGTTTGACCTCCGCCTCGCCGAATGTCGTCGTCGTAGTCAAAAAGTACTTGAAGATGACGGAGCGATTGAATCTGCTTCTGCGCCACCTCTCGATACCCAGCCACAGGTCACTGCTCTGTCGTTGCCCAACGTCTGGGCACAGCTTGGTCGAGCTCATCACCGTGCTCGATATTTTGTCCTAGCGGCCCAAGCTGCCGAGGCCGTCAACGATAATGCGATGGCGGGTTGGGCAATGCGCAAAGCAATGGAGATAGGCACTATCCAGAAATCCACGTCAGACCGGATTGACGATGCTTTGGCTAGTCCTTAGCCTTGATTCGTGACGGCGATGGGGTTCGCCAGAACCGCCTGACGGGACAAACCCTGATGGCTAATGACTCCTGTGGAAGCGGTTATTCCAAGAGGAGTTATGGCCAATGCCTCGTAACACTAGCAGAACAGCATACTGTCATCAGCAAGCTGCCGAATGCGCTTCGGCCGCGTCTGCCACCGTTCTCGCCGAAGTTAGAGAGGCCTACCTGAACATGGAACAGGCTTGGCTTCAGCTGGCGCCCGACATCGACAGCAATCAGTCCCCTCCGGTCGCGTCGCAAGCGGATCAGCAGCGCTCTAAGACTGACACGTTAACTTAGGAGCCTCAATCGCTGATCATAGGAGTCAAACACCTCCTTTACGGTGCCGTCGTCAATGAGCTTACCGTGCTCCAAAAGCAATGCTCGATTACACCATTCTTCCAGAACAGACCGGCTTTGACTGGCGACGATAACGATGCTCGACCGGTTCACGAAACTCTGCAAGCGCTCTTGGGCCTTTTTGAAGAAGCGGGCATCACCCGCTCCAATCAACTCGTCAAAGAGGAGAATTTCCGACGTTACGCTCGTCGCAATCGCGAAGGCGAGCCGCACCAACATGCCGGATGAATAGGTACGCACTGGCATGTGGATGTAGCTGCCCAACTCGCAGAAATCGATGACCTCCTCAGCCAAGGCGTCGATCTGATTTGGCCTAAGGCCGAGCAAAACGCCACGAACGCGTATGAATTCGCGCCCTGTCGCATCCGGCATCATGCCTTCCATGAGATTGAACAATGGCATGAGTTGCCCCGTCACCTCGAGGGTGCCGGACGTTGCCTCATAAATCCCGGCCAGAATTCGCAGTAGCGTCGTCTTACCTGCCCCGTTGTGGCCAATGAGGCCGACCCGTTCGCCACGTTTTATCTCGAACGAGATGCCGTCGATCGCACGAACGACGACGGCGCCGCGTGCACTCGTTGCAAACGTTCCGCCAACGTGGGAGGAACCGCGGATCACTTTGGCGATCGGGGTGAGCATCAATAGGTGCCGCAATGATCTATCGTTGATGTCGTAGATTGGAAAATCGAGTGTTAGGTCATCGGCCCTTATTTTTGCCCCGCCCGCTGATACCAGTTGAGAGCCGTGCATTCCGACAGCAGAATCCTGATTCATTGTGCTTCACAGCCAGAACGGAATGCGGTTTCGGGTCCGCGCGAAGAGCAGGACAAGAAAGAGCCAACCGATGAGTGCTGTACCGAGTGACACCAACCAATCTGTCGCCGTGGGAACGACAAGCAAAAGCGGCGCGCGAAACACTTCCACGATATGATATAGCGGGTTCCAGTTAACGACGCGTTCCATCGTCTCGCCGAGTTGGCGTGCGTCGTATAGTACCGGGGTTAGCCAAAACAGGCCCGTGAATATGTTGGCTACGATCATGGGTATATCGCGAAACCGAGTCGACATAATCGCTGCGACACCGGCTAACCAAACGCAGTTTAGAAGGAAGAGCATAAGGCCAGGAACTGCTAGGATATAGGTCGGTCCTGGAAATAAATGAAATAGAAATGCGACTACGAAGAAAATAACGATTGAGTGTGCGGCAACCACCATATTTCGCCACATGATCTGAAACAGATAGACCGATAGCGGCCGCCTAACTTGCAGGATCAAATCGGCAGAACCGATAAACGCCTGGGAGCCGTCAGTGACCATTGCGGTTAGCGTGGTCCAAATAATCAAGCCGATACTGAGGAAGGGCAGGAATTGCCGCAGCGTTGTGTGGAACAGGAGGGTCATAACAACGCCGGTGATTGAGATTTGGAATCCCATTGAAAGCGTTCCCCAAAACGGCCCCAACGTTGATCTTCGATATCGCATCCTTACATCGTTGAGCCCCAACAGCGACCATAAAGGCCACGCATTCAGTCCCGTCCAAATATCTTGAACGGCCTTGTCAACCTGACCCTTACTTATTCCTATGAGCGCAAGCCACATAACGCCGTCCCGTCACGGTCCTATTTGTTTCTAACGTTGCCAACTGGAACGCCTCGCGACCCTCTAGTTCGTCGTCGACACTCCTATTTCGAACAACAGTCTGCGCGCGCTGCGTCGTTGTCGGAGCTGGGATTCGGACTCCCGCTCATGACAACCTACGGGCCGGTCTACAACCTGCGTTAGGGCCGCACGCGCGACTGTGCCCATCCGCGCTAGTGCCCTCTCGGCGGTCAAACGACTGGCGTCCTCGCTTAAAGCTTGGACGAGCAAGGGTATGGCCTCTGTCCTCCGAAATGTCCCCAGTGCAAAGACGACGCCGGTAAGGCAGGGACGACTAGCAAGCCGCATCAACACCTCAAACAGCCCGGGATCATTGCGATAGGCCAAGGCCCTGGCGGCGGCGTTGATAACTGCGTCTTCGCCCAGACGTTCTACTGGATCGGCCAGCTGCCGTTCCGTCTTCAAGAACTCTAATAACACTTTGTGTGCCCCCAGCGTGGACAGAGCGTCAACTGCACGAACACGGGCCTGAAAAAGGCCGCTCGGCTCTCGCTCGAACAACAAAGCGCGCAGCAAGGGAATTGCTTCGTTGCCATATGAGGTAACTCTCAGGACGGCCATATCAGGGGCGAGAAACGATTTAAGGCCGTTGACTGCATTCTCTATTGCATTCCCGTCACCTTCAGGGAGAGGACAAATATCCCGGCTCATTCATTTGAACTCCCAAACTTCTGCAGCGCAGCTACGTGCTCAGCTACGGTCGGTCTTCGAAGCAAACCGACCCGACGCGGCATATGTCCTGTTCGCAATTACGTTGCGATGTCCCGCGACAAGCAGGACTGCCCGCTCGGCGGCCGTCATTTCTTCCTGAGTTTCCAAATGTCGGCGAGTTGCGTCTCGCTTCAACGTAAAGCGCTTCAGGTCCTCTGAGAGCCGCTCAAGGAGTGACGCCTGATGGTCCATAAGCTTGTGGACGAGATCGAGATCCTCAATTGTGTCGGATAGAATTGCCAAGTGCGGCATACAAATCGCCGACAGCGTGCCTAATGCACGGTGGCCCTGCTGGGACAAGCGGGTGCTAAGATTGGAGATTGCTTCCGCTTCTGCCCTGGCGCGCACGCTGCAGAATACGCAATGCTCCGTCGCGAGTGTGGCCCGTCGCGACCCGTTGCCGTTGCCAGAGGATCGAAGCTGGCTGACCAGGTGATCTAGAAGCGTCGGGTAAGCGGTGGAGATGCCATACTGGGAGGCAACAGCCCGATATTGCCAAGTATGAAAACTGCAGAAGCCACCGCGTTCTGCGAAACGACCTTGTTCATCGTGATCGGTAGAAAGCTCGTGTTGATATTTGCATTCAAAATTCCACAGAGCATCGTTGATGTGCGTACAGATCTCGCAAGGCTGTAGTTGTTGCAAACTGGGGGATTCTGCTTGCAGGCCGGCCGAATCGACATGAACTTTTCGCTGTGTACGCTCGGCCAAGATGTTGATTTGTTTTGACAGATTTTTTGTGGAAATGGAAGGCGGCAACTCGCGTATCAAATGACCAACCCGACGGCACATTTGTAGCAAGAATTGGTCTCGCTTCTCGGTGATAAGAAAGCTAACGAGTGCCTCCTCAAGAGCAGGTAGCCCGCTCGCAGCGAGTCGCGTTGCGTCGTGGGACTGCTTGGCCTCAAGGCCGTAGCGCGCGGATACCGAGAACAGCTGGGGGGTGTCATCGCCAAAAACGCCACGCAACTGGTTGCGAACGTAGCCGAGAACCACATCGCGTTGGGATTCCGAAACCGCATCTTGCTTGTTAATCGCCACAAAAAGTCGCTTGGCGGATCCGGACACATCCTGAAAAAATCTTATCTCCTCTTCCGACAAGGGGCTTTCGTGACTCGTGACGACAAGAAAAGCATCTGCCTCGGGCAGGAAGCTCTGCGTCGTCCGAGTGTTTTCAGCGATCGCTGATCCCAGGCCAGGGGTATCGACGAAGTAGAATCCTCGGCGAAGAATCTCGGACCGCAACTGGACTTCCGCCATCCGTATGCGCAGGGCATTTCCGGGATTACCTTCTTGCGTTACGTACTTTCGGAGCGATTCAATCGGTACTTCTTGGTTCAGCAATCTCTGATCATAGTTGAGGATGACTTGCTCCTTGGTTCCGTAACAAACCGTGGTGATTACCGACGTGAGAGGCACGATGCCGATAGGCAGACGGTCGTTCCCCATAATCGCGTTCATTATTGATGTTTTTCCGCGATTGAACCTGCCTACGACAACCAAGTTGAAACGATCTTCGGCAAGTCGCACAAAGAGAGCGCGCAAATGCTCTTGCCACTTTTCAGGCTCTTTCGGAGCATCGACACACGCGGTGCGAAGAATCTCCGCAATCGCAAACTTTGCCTGCTCGTAATCTCGCAAATCCATATGCTTGCTCTGTTATGCTGATGTGTTCGGCGGCATCGGTGCCACAGAGGTGCGGCACGGCATGTAGTCATCGCGGCGCGTTTGCCTCACGGATGTGCCGGCTATAGTCGGCGCGCGCTTGACGGCAGGACGCCGAACGGCGTCGCGTACAGCGTTTGGATAGACCTTGGAATTTCGGGCGCGACGGCTTGGCGGCCTGTGGTCTGCCATGACTGGCTCCTGCAGAAGATAAGCCTCAGCAGGAGTCATCGGCCTCTAGGGCACTTAATGGCGAACTCCACCGCCACCGTGCATTTTAGTTCCTAATCCTTGTCATGGCAACAGTACCGGCGTCCGCCGACGTACCCAGATAAAGATAAAAATCGGGAAGCGGCAATCTGCAAAGGAATCAACGCACGAGGCGATCACAACCGGCAGGGAAATTCCGTATAACAATCCAATCACGACGCTCCCGACCGACCAAAATATGTCGATCCAGCTATAAAAAGCCTAAATGCTGATTCTGTGCGCTGCGACCAATGGCGCGAAAGGCGCTGGGACGATGGACACGCAACCCCCATTTCGAGACCTCAAACCGCGGCTCCGCTCATCACCGCCCAAATATTCCCGAGGAACAAAAGCGGGGCGAAAAGCGCCGAAATCAAAGTTAAAATCACGAAAACGGAAAATCCGTAACGATCAAATAACCCTTCTGAATACGAAGAACCCCAGCCCACTCACAGCAACGGCGTGAAAAAATCGCGATGGAGCTGGGCGCAATCGCTCCAGTACGACTAAAATGGAAGGCAACGAGAGGAAACTGCGGCCACCAGCGCGGCACCGGCGAGCTACACCCGAAGAAACCTGGCAGTTTTCTGATCGCTTTGCCGCGCTGCAGCGGTGGATCAGCAGTTGGTGAAAGCCACGGCCAGCCCTGAGGACGAGATACCTGACGAGCGCAATCGTCGAGTTCCGGGGCAGCATCGGGCCAATTGGCCTCATTGCAAAGCGTTGCAGCCAACGCGACCACTGCACCGCTGGGTTCCCGGTTCGCAAGTATGGACCGATAATGCCGCGCGGTCCCTGTAGGTGAAATCAGCAAAAACAGCCGAAGACCCCAACCATCGTGACCAACAGCAGGGAGTACCTCTCCGGATAGTCGTTCCTTCCACTCATATCCCTTGAAAGCATCTCCATTTTTGTCGTCGCTATTAGGCCTCATCAGCATCAACCTTGTGGGCCAGATGTTGCTGCCGTTCGATCTGACCTTTACGGCGCTGAAAGCGACGAGCCGCCATTCGCCAACCCTCGATAAGGCGATCAAACACCGCGCCGTCCGGATCAAAATTGCAAAGCGGAGTTTGACATCCCAGCGCTGCGTTGACCCCGTCGAGCCCAAGCTTGCTGTCGACAAGAAGCGTCTGATCCGGATCCACAATGACCTCTCGCTCGGCACGCGCATTATGTTGCACGATAATTGCTGACCGATCGAGGCTGGCGCGAAGTACGACAGGAACCAGAGAGGGCTGAAGGGCAGGCACGTAGTCGCGCAAAGCGAACCAGCAGGCGACGTCGCGACTTTCGCTCCAAGACAAACCAACGCCACGGACCAGCGCATGCATCTTGTCCAACACCACGCCACGCCAGAGATCCATCCGCCCTGACGTACTTGAAAGGGTTTGGGGGGTTACTTCTCTCAGCGCGGAGAGGAATTGCTTGCTAGACCCGAATGCGTCCACAAGCTCCTGGTGACCGTGATCCCACGCCACCATGATGCCGCTATAGACCGGATCGTGGCCAATGAGCCGTCGATGATGAAAAAGTCCGACAGCGGCTTGCCCTCGGTCGCAATGAGGCAGCGTCAAAATCAAGGTCTTGGCGGCGGCTATGGACCGTACAATGCGATAATCGAATTTTGACGGCAATCCGCCCGGAAGCTGAGATAGCCAAAACTCGTTGGTTGATAAATCTTCGGAATGACAATCGCGCGGCGCATCCGCCAGCGGACCAAATCGGACCAATAGAGCCTGCCATCGAGTACCGTTTCGACAGGAGTCATTGGCCCGTTGAGGGCAGTTTCGGCGAACTCCTCCGCCAACCGCCTTTACGTAGTCACGGACGCATACAACCGCAATCTCCCGACAGAGCCGTATACCAACGGCACCACCCACCCAATAATGACATCAAGATGCTATTCTTGGTTAGAAACCACTTGCGGTCAAACTTGCAGATTCGCTGGTCGGTCGGTCTCGAAACTTTTCTCGTGTGTGCTACGTGATTTCGATCCTTGACTTGGTCAGTGCTGATCCATAATGCTTTGCGGTGGTCAGCTTCGCTGGCCAGGCGATGGAGTGCCGCCTTTAACCGCCTTGGGCTGATGACTCCTTTCCTTCCGGACGCGGAGGAGAGGAGTTTGTTTTTTTATGTCGGTTGAAACACCCGCGGGGGGATTACTCACCATCGTGGAGTCGCGCAGCGCAGCCCTCAGCTGTAGCGATGTCTTCGTCCTTGGAAGGCCGTCACGATGATGCGCGACATTCTTCTGCAAATTGCTCAGGTTCTCACCGTCCTATTTCTCGCTCCGCTGCTGCAGGGCGTAATCCTGCAGTTCGAGGAGCGCGTGCAGATGGCCCGAGGCCCGGGCATTTTTCAACCCTACCGGGATCTCTGGAAGCTGTTTCACAAGCAGATCGTCGTTCCGGAGACAGCGTCGTGGATTTACTGGGTCACCCCAATTGTCGCCTTCACGGCAATGCTGACAGTCCCAATCTTGATCCCGGTTCTCACTGATTTCCCTCTTCCGCTCTCCGACATGGGAGACATTCTGGGCGGCGGGCTGATACTCACGCTGGGCTCTTTCATGATAGTTCTTGCTGGCCTGGACAGTGGCAGCGCCTACGGCGGAATCGGCTCGAGTCGAGCCGTAATGGTGGCAATTCTAGCCGAGCCCACACTCATCGTCGTCTTCGTCGGCATTACGTTGCTTGCGAAGGCCATGCTCCCATTCGTCGTCAATCACCTCCTGGTCGGAAGCCCTGCCGTCTATTGGGGCCCCGCTCATCTCTTCTTGATAGCTGCCTTCTTCACGCTTCTTATCGTCGAAACGGACCGGCTGCCGATCCATTCCAGCACTCATCTGGAAATTTACATGATCGATGAGGCCCGCATTTTGGAGTATTCGGGTCCGCTACTGGCTATCCTAAAATGGGCTTCGATGATGAAGCAGTTCATCTTATACACCATCTTCAGCAACGTCCTGCTGCTTCCCTGGGGGCTGTCGCGTCAAGGACTCCCGATCGGAGTACTGGGATCGATCATCGCATTGCTCGCAAAATTTCTTGTTGTTGCGCTTGCCGTGGTTGTTGTCGAAACTTCCCAGTCCCGCCTGCGCTTCTACCGCTACCAAGAGCTGCTCGCGGCTTCTTTCGTGTTTGCCATCTTGTCCATAGTCGGCAACCAATTGAGCTGATAAATGCTTGTCGCCCATCTCGATCCACTCGCCGCTTCGATTTTCAGCTTGATGGCGATCGCGAGCTTGTTGCTTGCATTTGTTATGCTGGGTTCAAGGTGGCTTAATAATTATCTTTACGCGTTCGCAGCCGAATCTTGGGTCATCGCCATCCTTTCGGCGACAGTAGGATTTTACGGCGGATATCCCGAGCTTTATCTGATCGCCATCCTGACTGCGCTTTTTCGAGGATTATTCCTTCCTTATTTGTTGTGGCGAATCGTCAAGCGTCTCAGCGTAACGCGCGAAATCCACGTCATCTTGCAGCCTAGCTCATCCTTAGTCGCGGGAGCGTTCTGCGTCATATTTTCGCTCACAGTCAGTTATCGTGTCGGTCAATCACTTGGTCTAGCAGCGACGGTAGCCGTCCTCGCTCTCACCGTCATGCTATCCATGAAGCTCATTGGCTTCCTAATGCTTGCGGTCCGGCACGAAGCGCTGAGCCAAATTCTTGGTTTGCTGGTGCTTGAAAACGGGGTGTTCCTGGGCGCTCAGATTCTCGTACCCGGCATGCCGGTGCTTATCGAGATCGTGATCCTGTTCGATCTGCTCATCGTCGTTGCGTGCTTCGGCGCGCTCATTCAGTTTTTGCTCGCCCATGCCGGCACCACCAGCAGTCTCGAACTTAAGCGACTGGTGGGATAGATGGTTGGTTACCTCCTTCTCATAATTACGATTGCGCCACTTGCGACCGTCTTAGGTTGTCTGATTTTTCACCGCCGCAGCGTCGCCGAGACCCTCAATCTCATATCAAGCATTTTCGTTTTGGCCGCTGCTGTCGCCCTCGCAGTGCTCAGCCCAAACGGGCCTTATCTCTTTTGGGCCGACTACATTGTCGTGGATATGCCCGGCGCCTGGGTCACCCTGTGCACGGCCATCGTCTACTTCTTAGCTTCCATTTACGCGATCGGCTACATGCGGCTTCTCGAGGGAGAAGAAGGTCACTTGTGGCGGTTTTATGCGCTCTTCTCCGGCTTCGCGCTCACGGTCCTCGTGAGCACGGTCATGAACAACGCGGGGCTCTACTGGATTGCAATCGAACTTACGACCCTGGTGAGCACATTTCTTGTTGGTTTTGAGCGTGCAGCAGAGAGCGTAGAGGCGGCTTGGAAGTACATTATCATTGTATCGGGAGGGATTAGCTTGGCGCTGCTCGGTACTGTGTTGTTTTATTGGAGCGGCAGCTTCGTTCTCGGCCCGGTGTACGACATGACGTGGGCGACGCTGCAGCAAACCGCATCGAAAATGAATCCGGCGCTCGTCTCTTTAGCCTATTTGTTGGTGCTGATTGGATATGGAACGAAGGTGGGTCTCGCCCCGATGCATACCTGGCTGCCGGACGCTCACAGCGAAAGCCCGGCGCCGGTCTCGGCCATGCTGTCGGGCGCGCTCCTTAATGGAGCGATGCTTGGAATCGTCCGATACTTGGCGGTCGCAGATTCGGCCGGTGTTGGACCACTTGCGCGCGGCGTACTCGTGGCTTTGGGTGTTTTCTCCCTGCTGGTCGGCGCCCTTTTCATCGTGCGCCAGGACGGCATCAAGAGACTGATGGCTTATTCCAGCGTAGAGCATATGGGCGTTGTCGCGCTTGGATTCGGCTTCGGTGGAATATTCGGCGTCGCGGGTGCGCTGTATCACATGCTCAATCATTCCCTGAACAAATCGCTGATGTTCTTTGGTGCCGGAAACGTCATGCGCAGTTTCGGAACGAAGGAGATTGCAGGGATTCGCGACGTGTGGAGACGCTATCCCGTGCAAGGAGCGTTATGGCTTGCCGGGGCGGTGGCGATAACGGGGGCTCCGCCATTTGGCTTGTTTCTCAGCGAACTTGTCATCCTGCGCGGCGGCATTGACGCGCACTACGGCTGGGCCGTAGGCGCCATGCTCGTGCTGTTGATAGTCATCTTCGTAGGCTTCCTCAATCATTTTCGCGAAATGTACTTTGAGTCCGCCGACCCGGCCGCAAGCCCGCATCCGGCGCTCAGTAAATGGTGTGTTGCGCCCATGTGGCTGGCGCTGGCGCCGCTGCTGCTCCTTGGCCTTTGGTGGCCATCGAGTATTTGGGACCATTTTTCCGCCATTGCTCACGTTCTCGCTAACGGCGCCCCATGAACGTGCCGCGAAAGACATCGCTCCAGCCCGAACAGTTGAGAGGAGCCGCGACACGTCTGCGTGAAGCCGACGGGCGCATGCAGATGGTGTATGCGTGGTATCCCGATCCCCACCGCATCGAGCTGCGTTACGTCGCTACCGAAGCCGGAGAGAGCGCATTTGCGATCTGGCGTTGTGCCCCAGCGGGTCCCGTGCCGAGCTTGGCCGGTATTTGGCCATTGATGGGCTGGCACGAACGCGAGGTGACGGACCTCTTTGGACTCGATTTCAGCGAGCATCCGCAGCCACAGCGGCTGGTTCTTCACGACGGCGTCAATCCCATTTGCCCGCCATTCGACCCAAAGTACCCGCCTGAACTGCCGATGCAGGTGGAACCTTCCCGCCAATCCGTGCCGGAGGTGATTGGCGCGACCACCGACGTACAGCTATTACCCTTCGGTCCGGTGCGCGGAGACGTTCTCGAATCTGGAGAGTTCCTGTTCTTCTACATTGGCGAGGCTATTCTGCACTATCAGCCACGGCTCTTCTTCAAACATCGTGGCATGGAGAAACGATTTGAGGGGCTTTCCGCCGCCGGCGGTGTCGTGTTCGCGGAGCGGGTGTCCGGAGTGGGTAGCGTTGCCCACGCGCTGGCCTACTGCCAGGCAGTCGAGGCCGCGGCCAATTGCTCCGTTCCGCGGCGCGCCCGATTTCTGCGCGTGCTGCTCGCAGAAATGGAGCGTTTATACAATCACCTGCATTATCTAGGTCATCTCTGCCACACCACGACGCTCAAAGTCGGCGAAGCCCAGGGCAAACTCCTAGCCGAACGTGCAAAGCAGCTGAACGCCAGGTTAACTGGCAGCCGTTTTCTCCGCAGCATTCTGACAGTCGGCGGCTTGCGACGCGATCTGTCGCCAAAGCAATGGCTAGGCGCCGAACTGGAGGCGCTGCGCCAGGAATATTCTATTTACGCCCGCCATCTTGAAAATACGGACAGTCATCTCGATCGATTGATCACAACCGGGATACTTAACGAACGAGTCGCGTTCGATCAGGGTGCGACTGGACCTATCCAGAGGGCGTCGGGCTTCGACCGCGACCTGCGTCGCGACCATCCATATGCCGCTTATGACGAAATCCTCGTCTCGGTGCCAGTGCGCAAGTCAGGTGACGCCCATGCGCGCGCACAAGTCCGGATAGCCGAGATCGACGCCAGTATCGCCCTGATTCAACGGGTTTTGCTGCTTTTGCCCGATGGACCGATCGCCGCCGAGTGCGAGGCCCCACCAAGGTCGGAAGGCTTAGGTTGGAGCGAGTCGCCACGAGGTACGCTGTTTTACGCCGTGCATTTTGACGATCGAGGAAGGCTCGCGCGCGTGAAGATAAAATCGCCATCTTTTTCTAATTGGCGTGTGTTTCCATTCACCGTGCATGGCAGCAACATGATGGACTACGCAATCAACGAAGCCAGCTTCGGGCTGACAATCGCCGGGTGTGATCGCTAGGAGACGATTATGCCGCTTTGGACATTGCTGGGCCTGATGGAAGGTAACCAGACCGCGCCTTGGCCACAGTCCGACGGTGCGGACGGCCAAGCCGGCTTTATAGGCATGCCGCGCTACAGTCCGGCGCATTGTACTGACGCGTGCCAGGCCTGCGCGGATGTTTGTCCGACCAAAGCGATCACCATGCGGCAGACTTCAGAGCCGGCGGACGGCAAAGATGGGCGGCTCGACGTCGACTATGGCCGTTGCGTTGTCTGTCAACTCTGCACCGAGGCTTGCCCGACCGACGCGATGACCCCCTCGTCTGACTGGGCGTTTGGGGCGCGGAACCGTGAAGATCTGGTTTGGCGATCGCAAGGTCAGAGATCAGGCAACGTGGTCGTCGGAGACAAGCGAAACTTCCGCCGCAGTTTGCACATTCGGCATGTCGATGCAGGTTCGTGCAACGGATGTGAATCGGAGCTCCAAGCGTTGAACAATCCGTTCTACAATTTGCATCGCCTTGGCATCTTCTTCACAGCGTCCCCTCGCTTTGCCGATCTTCTCCTGGTGACTGGTCCCGTGACCACCGCCATGCTCACGCCGCTGCGCGCTACGTATGAGGCCATGCCAGAGCCGCGATGGGTGATGGCGATCGGCACGTGCGCCGTCTCCGGCGGTGTTGCCGAGGGCGGCTACGCATCCGGTCACGGCCTGGACGGGGTTCTTCCCGTCGACGTCTATCTCCCCGGCTGTCCGCCGAATCCCGCGGCCATCATCCATGCTCTCTTGATGTTCCTCGATCGCGTGCCGCAGCGTGTTGGAGGAGGCCAGCTTGACAAATGAGCTGATGGCAGCCGGCTTTTTGGCTTGGCTGGTCGCTGCAATCGTCTC
Source organism: Xanthobacteraceae bacterium (assembly GCA_030039655.1). Next base: position 13,794 of record JASHVC010000235.1, read on the forward strand.
GCTGACGAGACACGGGCTGGTTGTCGCGCGCATATTGCTATTTGCTGGATGCATCGTAGCGATTGTCGCCGCCATCCTGGGACTACCCGAAGGAATTCCAGCAACGGACTTGCCGACGACTCTTGCTGGCAAGCCGGTGAAGTTTCTGCTGACGCCAGACGGACTTTGGCTTCTTGGTTTCGGCTTGGCGCCGGCGGCGTTGGCCTGCGCCGTCTCGACGCCATCCCATCATAACGAAGCTGGTTGGCTGTTTGGCGCATCAATGAGCCTCATCGGCGCATTGGGCGTTTTCGGCCTCCAGGATGGCGCAAGCTTTCTCGTCGCTTGGGAAATCATGAGCCTCGGCGGGGCTGTCATGATCCTCAGTGAGAAGCTTTCTGCGGACGTCGGGCAGCCGGTTCTGTTCATGTTGGGACTTCTCGAGGTGGGTGCCATCGCGCTCGTCGCGGCCATTCTGCTGCTCGCGTCGCGCTCTAATGCTTTTGACTTCGGGATTTTCCATGCGAGCGCAGCGGCGCTACCTGCCACACTCGCTATAATCGTAGGGCTGCTGTTGATTATCGGCTTCGGCGCGAAGCTTGGTCTTCTTCCATTCTACGAATGGTTCCCGAACCTCTATGGCTCCGGTAGCGGCGTCTCCGGCGTTCTTTTGTCTGGCGTCGTGCTCAATGCTGCATATTTCGCATTAAGCCGAGGGCTGCTTGACTGGTTGCCCGCGGGCAACATGAGCACGACTGCAGGATTGGGAACGCTTCTCCTCGTCGTAGCGGTTATCAGTGCGATACTTACGGCCCTTTACGCCTTTCAACAGGAAGACTGGCGATCTCTGTTGGGCTTTTCGTCGGCAGAGAACGCCTCCGTCGCTGCGGCAATGCTCGGAGCAGCACTAATGTTTCGCGGAGATGGGCAACGAGAGCTTGCGAGCCTCGCCTGGACCGTCGCGCTCATCCATTTGGCAGCGCATTCCCTCGCCAAGGGAGGTCTGTTCCTGACAGCTGATGGAGTATACCGTGCAACAGGGGGATATAACATCTTCCATTCCGATGTTCTGCGGCGCAGTTCTTGGGTCTTCGGATTCGGCGCCTTGTTCGCTGCAATGAGTCTTTCGGCGATGCCTCCCCAGGCGGGGTTCGTCAGCGAATGGTTTGTGTTCCAGACCGTTTTCCAAGGGTTTCATCTCGGTACGGTCGCAGATCGGCTCGCCATGGCGCTGGCGGGCGCCGGACTTGCTCTCACCGTTGCGGTGTCCTTTGCGACTTTTGTCAAAGTTTTTGGGGTAGGACTTCTCGGTCGGTCGGCGCGAACGGTCGCTCCTGTATCGGCGGGATCGGCCGTCGTCGTCGGCTTACTCGGAGTATGTGTCATCACCCTTGCCGTCGGCATGCCGGCTTGGCTCGATTCACTCCGCTTCGCCGTCGCTACTGAATTTGGAACGATGGCGGCGAGCGAAATGCACGACGGCCTCCTTCTGGTGCCGTTGACCGCAAAATTTGCATTTATTTCGCCGACTCTCCTCGTCGTCGTGATGCCGCTCCTCGCTATCATTCCAATCGCTCTAGCTCTGGGGAATCGACGATATGCGGTGCGCCGCGCTCCCGTCTGGTATGGCGGCTTTGATCAGGATCCCGAACGGGCGTCGACGACGGCGCTGACCTTCTCCAACGCGATGCGGACCTTTTACAGCTTTGTGTACAGACCGACCGAAGAGGTTGAGAGTGAGGCCGTTGGGACGGAATATTTCATACACCGCTTACGATTTAGCCACGACGTCGCGCCGATCTTCGGTCCCTATCTTTTCGCGCCCGTGACGCGTGCCGTGTATTACCTGGCCAACAAGCTGAGAGCTTTGCAGTCCGGCCATCTAAATTTCTATCTTGCGCTTATCGGCGGATTGCTAGTGATCATCCTGGCCCTGATGCTTTTTTGAGTAACTGAATGTGGACATACGGCCTTATCGCCATATTTGGAACGCTTGGATGCTGGGCTCGGTACGGAATGACGAACTTGGTCCAGACGATCTACGGCAGAGAGTTCCCTTACGCTACGTTGATCATAAACGTTGGGGGCAGCTTCCTGATGGGATTTCTTTTTGTCGAGACGCTTGAGCGCCTTACCGTATCGCCTGAACTAAGAACTGGCATTCTTACCGGATTTATCGGCGGTTATACAACATTCTCGACCTTCGAAATGGAGATTCTGCTACTCGTCGAACAAGGCGAACCGATTAAGGCGATCCTGTACCTTGTGCTATCGATTGCCCTGGGATTCGGCGCGGCATTCGGCGGGGCGTATATCGCACGGAACCTCTGAGAGGCGCTTCATGGACGATGATGTCACGGTCGTCAGGATATATCTGAAGGAGTCCGATCACGGCCGCAAGAAAACGCTAATGGAGGAGATCCTAAATATATTGCACGATCAACATCGTGTTCGTGGCGTCGTCGTGTTTCGTGGCATCGCTGGCTTCGGCAGCAAAGGCGCCGTCCATTCCGCTGATCTCTTGCGGCTTATGGTTGATCTGCCGCTCGTCATCGAGTTTTACGATAAACCCCCAGTCGTTGATGCCGCTATAGCGCTGCTCAATGGACTGGTGCCGGCAGGGCACATCGTTCATTGGCGCGCCACGTGTCCGAATTTCGGCGCCGCGACGTGATCGTTTGCTTTCTGCCGAACTATTAAGAAGGACAGCTTTGCGACTCTGCTGCCAGTTTGGCAGACTGTGTGATCGGGGAATGCACTGACTGATTATTTGCGTTGCCTCATGACCCACTCGGCGACACCCGTCAGCACCCCCAATGCCACCAATGGGAAGATCCACTCCCGGGATCCCCCGAATATGTAAATGATTATAGCCAAGGCCCAGCAGGAGCCGACCACCCAGAACGATATCGCCAACGAATCCGGAAGTCGGTCCATGCGCGCCCCCTAATGGGCGCAGCTGGAGGAGGTTGCTCCTACCGACGCTGCCGCGCCCGGTAGGGGTCATCAGCCCGAAGGGCGCTCAAAGGGGAACCCCATCCCCTGACAGATTGACGGAATCGTAACGATGAGTTTATCAGAAAAGCTTCTTAGCGGTGAAGTACTATTTATGAGCAGCGCTGCGCCTGCCTGGAGCAACTCAATTTCCTCAGCCGCTGACGTTTCGATTGGCTGCTCAACCTCGGCTATCGATCAGATCTGCCTCATAATCCTCGTCAGACGTCAAAACTGAACCGGACAAACCGCACAAGTTAGGATCACCCGCTATCGCGTCCAATCACGCGGCAGGGATCGCTCACGTACGAAAACTGAGTGCCAGTAAGCGAATTGGTCCCAGTCACGGGCATGAAACGCTTCTTCGCAGTTGTTGAGGGCAAGATACGTAAGGGCCGCCCCGCCACGCGCCTGTCGGCGGTTATACCATTCCCAAAAGTGAACTATCGTGTCGGTGTCGGATGCCAGCTTGGGTTTCATCGTCTTCTATCTCTGCGGATACGGGCGACAACCAATCCTTTGGGAGACGGTTGAGTAACGTCGGCTGGGCTCTATGGGTATATTGCTCCGATCACCAGCACGAGCAGCATCGTGAGGAGAATGTACATCGCATAGGCGTTGACATGGCCGACATGCATCCGGCGGGCAATATCGGCGAGCCCGCGCAGGCTGGAGACAGTAGGGTCGAAAATAAAGCGATCTACGATATGTATTTCGGTGCGATTGCGTGTAATTGCCGTTCTGAAATGGCGCGCTACGGCCTCAACGTTATCCTCATCGGCTGAAGGTTCAAGGATGGCTTCGAAGATAACCCGGACAGGGTTGGAGAAGCCGGTCGCTGTGTAGGTGATCGCCGGAGTTAGCCGCCGCAGTCCGCCCGCCCAGACTGCCCTTCGTGTCAGTCGCCGGCGCCACGTCGGCAGGCGGAACGCGACGAATACTACCGCGATAAGAAATGCCAGCATATACAACATGTACGAAGTCGACATGGCAAATACGACCGGGTTTTCCGCGCCGCCACGATGCAGCACGACAAGACCACGGCCGGGCAAGATCCCTTCGCCGACTTGTGCGCCTAGATCATGGAAATCGGCAACAAAAGCCGACGGCAGGTTTTCACGCCGCTGCTCCGCTGTGTCAAAGAACGGTGGCACCAGGGCCGCGGTTGCGCTGCTGTGGGTCAGCGAGACAATGCTGCGGTCGATAATCGGAATGGTGTAGGTCGGCAGAACGCCGAGCAGCACGCAGAAGGCTGCGAGCAAAGCGAGCGGTGCTCGGGTCCCCACGCGTGCTTCCACGGCAGTGGAAGCGGCATCCGAGCGCGGCATACCGAGGAATCCCATGGCGAATACCTTAGCGAAGCAGGTCACTGCCAAGCCGGCGGTCAACGCCAGCAGTGCTCCGGACAACGCAAACGCCACCTTAATGGGCGTCGAGGCCAACTCCGCCGAGCGCAGGATGGTTTGCAGAGTCAGCCATTCACTGACAAAGCCGTTGAGTGGCGGCAGCGCCGAAATCGACAGTACGCCGACGAGAAAAAATGCGCTGGTCCACGGCATCAAGCGTGCGATGCCGCCGAGCTGGTCGAGATCGCGCGTGCCGGTGCCCGCTTCGACGGCGCCGGTGCCGACGAAGAGCAGCGCCTTGTAAACAGAATGATTGGCAAGATGATAGAGCGACGCGATCAACGCGATGCCGCCAATTTCCGCGTGCCCCGTTGCCAGGAAGATCATGGCCGCGCCGATGCCGACGGCGATGATACCCATATTTTCGATGGTACTGTGCGCGAGCAACCGCTTCATCTCTACCTGCACCGTGGCGTAGAGAATACCGACCAAAGCCGACAGGCTGCCGACCGCAAGGACGATCAATCCTGGCCCGGTGCCAATCACAGGATGCAGATCGAGATTGAAACGGATGATGCCGTAAATTCCGAGGTTGACGATTACTGCTGAGAGCAGCGCCGAAACGTTGGTCGGCGCAACGGGGTGCGCTCGCGGCAACCAGGTATTGACAGGCAAGAGCCCGGCTTTGACGGCAAAGCCGAAGAACGACAACAGAAATACGACCCAGGCGACGGGCATCGTCACGTGAGAGGCGGTGGCGCGCAGCGTGTCGAAGTCCAGAGTGCCGGCGGAACTGGCGAGTAAAACGAAGGCCGCCGCCACCGCGATCGTGCCACCTTCACTCATTGCCAGCATGATGAAGCCGGCTTGCGAGCTCTCTGGGCGCTCGTATTCAAAGTTGACCAAGAGATAACTCGCAATCGACATGATTTCCCAAGCAAAGAGGAATGACACGACGTCGTTGGCGATGAAAATTGAAACGATCGAGGCGAACAGAACGTGATAGAGCACACCGAAATATTGCAGGCTGTAATGCGCTCTGTGCTTGCCGAGATAGCTTCCCGAATAAATCGAGACCGGAAGATAGACCAGCCCCGTTACGACCATGAACAGCCCTGAGAGCCGATCGGCGGTGATCTGGATCGTTCCGAGAGTCAGTACCGACCACAGTGCGATGCGGAAGCCCGCATCGTTGACTAGTATGATGGCGCCGGTTGCCAGAAGCACGAGGGATGAAAGCGTCGCGATCGTCGCCAAAACCAGCGGAGATCTTCGCGCGGGCGCGATCAGCGCGCCGATAACACCTAACGCGCACAATACGAAGAAGATCAAAAGCAGATTGCCAATCATGGCCGCTCTCCGACTTGCTCGGAGGGCAGGGATTCTGTTTTCGCTGGCGGCTTACGCGCGACGGCAAGCAGCAGACCGTGCAGGATGGCGAGCGGCGGCGGCGGGCAGCCGGGCACGATGATGTCGACCGGCACGACACTGGAGGCTCCGGCCGCGGCGGCAAAGCTCGGCCCGAATACACCGCCGAATACCGCGCAGGCCCCGATGGCGACAACCCGCTTCGGCTGTGGCATCGCCTCATAGGCCTTCTGCAATGGTACGCGCATCGCATCAGAGACCGGACCGGATACCAGGAGAATGTCGGCTTTGCGCGGCGTCGGCGTCATGAAGAAGCCGAGCCGGTGCATGTTGTAATAAGGATTGTTGAGTTGCTTCGCTTCACTAACGCAGGCGCTGCAGGCGCCGGCATCGAGAAAGCGGATATGCAAGGAGCGGCCAAAGGCCTTATCCAGCCTACGCTTTGCGTCCGCGGTGTGCTGGCTCGCCCATTCGTAGCTGGCATCCCATGGCACTGCATCGTCAGTTTCGCCCCGGCACCGCTGGCAGTGAACGCATCGCGTCTGATCGATCGCGACACCAGAGTCGAGCCGGGCGATCGCGCCGGTCGGGCAGACTTCAACGAGGCTCGCGGCTTTCTCTCCCGAACGAAGCGCAGCACCGTAAGGAAGGCCGGGCGAGACACCGACAGTCTTTTCCGGCCGATCGGGATAATCCGTCGTCCTGATACCCGTGCGCAGCCCCTTGAGTACCCAATTCGCCATGGCGCCTCCTAGCGATCACACTCCGCATTCGACAGGCCGAAGCTTGCGAGGATGATCGGGAAATCCTGGAAGGCGAAATTTTCGGCTGCGAGGTGAAAACCATGCCAGTTCGCGAAGGATGGCGGCGTGATGCGATACCGCGCGACCTTCCCATCGTTGTTGATCCGCACCCAATGAAAGGCAGCTCCTTGCGGCGCCTCGACTGCCGATAGCGCGGCGCCAGCGCGCCACGCGGCTGGCGTGGCCGCCACCGACCCACGCGGAAGCTCGGACAGGAGGTGACGGATGATGGCTGCCGATTGCCCCGCCTCGTAGAACAGCACGCGAAGGCGTGCATAGCCGTCACCCTCGCGCTCAACGGGAGTGACAAAGTGCAAGGTCTCGTAGGCGGCATAGGGAAACAGCTTGCGTATATCGCCCGCAACGCCCGAGGCGCGGGCGATGGGGCCGACCAGGCCGTAGGCCAGCGCTTTGTCGTGCGACACGATCCCGACCTCCTCCAGCCGATCGAGGAA
>JASHVC010000236.1 GCA_030039655.1 Xanthobacteraceae bacterium
GTGGCGCGCTGCGCCGCCATGGTTGAATAGAGCAGCGCGAATTGGGCGGGATCGAAAAACCGGTCGTCATTTTGCCGCGCGCGCACGTAGCGGCTGAGCAACGCCACTTCGAGCGGCTCCGACACATTCACGCGCGCATCCTGCAACAGCGAGGCGACGTCGTAAGCCGCCGGACCCATGACGGCGTCCTGAAAATCCACGATGCCGATCCGGGAAACGTCGTGGCGCCCCGGCAGCCACAGCAGATTGGGCGAATGGTAATCGCGCAGCACCCAGGTCGTGGACGCGTCGATCGCGGGCAACAACGCGTCGCGCCACAGCGAGAGGAAAATCTCGCGCCGGCTCTCGGTAACCGGCGCTCCCACATGCACCAGGTACCAGTCAATCAACAGCTCGACCTCGATCAGAAACGCATCCATATCGTATTGCGGCAGCTGATAGTCGAATTGCTCCAGCGTGTCGGGGACCCGGCGGCGATGCAGGGAGATCAGCACGTCGAGAGCGGCGTGATAGCGCGCCTCGATCGGGGCCGGCGGATCGCCGGCGACGATCCGATCCTCGCCGAGATCCTCCATTATGACCAATCCCAGCGCGGTGTCCGCTTGGAGTATCTCCGGCGCCGAAAGATTGCGCTCGCGCAAGGCGCCAGCAAGCGCCACATACGGAATCGTATTCTCGGCCAGGTGAGCGATGGCGCTGTAAGGCTTGCCGTCGCGGATCGCCGGTCCATCGGGATGGGGCGGCGCATTCATCAGGATCATGGTGCGGCCGTCGAGGGTCAGGCGCTCGAAAACGCGTGTCGAAGCGTCGCCCTGCATCCGGCGGCGTGTAGCTCCCGCGTAACCGGTGTCCTGAAGAAAGTTGCGGATTTGCGCGATGCGTTCGGCGCGTGCAGCGAAGGCCCCATAGCCGGTGTAGCGGACATCGCGAACCTCGGCGCCAAGCCCGGCCGCCAGCGTGAACGTTATGTCGAGGCGGTCGGGCGGCAGAAAGCCGGCGGCGCGGTCGCCCCACTCCATGAGCACGACCGAGTCCTCCGCCAGGTCGTCGAGGCCGAGTTCGGATAGCTCAGCCGCGCCCGATAAGCGGTAGAGATCGGCATGCACCACGTCGAAGCGCGGCAGCTCGTAGGTTTGCAGCAGCGTGAAGGTCGGGCTTGGCACCTCGATCGTGTCGTCGCCCGCGAGGTAGCGGATAAGCGCCCGCGCAAAGGTGGTCTTGCCGGCGCCGAGGTCGCCTGTAAGCGTCACCAGGTCGCCAGGCTCCAGCGCGCAGGCCACATCGGTGGCGAAGCGCACCATCGCCTGCTCATTGGGAAGTTCGACTGTGAAGCTCGCGCCACTGGCGGCTAGAAGCATTGCCCGTCCCGGTAATGAATTTGTCGCAAGCGCATGAACCGATCGGGAAACTTAATTCCACTTTTCGGGATCAGAGGCTAGAGCGCCGTGGTCTATTGACCCTAAGCCGCAACCCGTTCGCCGGCTCTGCTGGCCGGGAAGGTGCAGGTCACGGTGGTGCCTTCGCCTACCGCGGAGTCGATGGTGACCGTGCCGCCGTGCAACTCGACGAACGACCGCACCAGCGAGAGACCGATGCCGGAGCCGCGATGGTGGGAGCCGAGCGCATCGGTCTCGAACCAGTTGAAGACCTTTTCCAGCATTTCAGGTGGAATTCCCGGCCCATGGTCGGAGATCAAGAAAGATACGCCATCAGCGCGCCGCTGAGCCACAAAGGTGACGATCGAGCCAGGGGGCGAGAAACTCACCGCGTTGGCCAAGAGGTTGAAGAGGATTTGCTTCAGCCGTTTGCCGTCGGCGACGAAGCTGCCAATGTCGGCGGGCGCCTGGATGTCGAGCACGAGGGCCGTGTTCACCAGGCGGTCCTGCACGCCCTCGGCGGCCTCGCGCATGGTTTGGCGGATGTCGACCGTCTCGAGATTGAGGTGCATGCGGCCGGCATCGATGGTGGCCAGATCGAGAATGTTGTTGATCAGCGCCAACAGCGCATTCGATGAGACGGTGATGTATTCGAGATATTCGCGCTGCTTTGGCGCCAGCGCGCCTGTCGCCGGATCGCCGAGCAGATGCACGAAGCCGATGATATTGGTCAGCGGCGAGCGCAGTTCGTAGGACACGTTGTGCACGAAGCTGACCTTGATCCGGTCGGCATCCTCCAGCGCGTCGTTGCGCTCGCGCAGCGCCCGCTCGACGTTCACCGAGTCGGTCACGTCGTGGAACGTAACCAGCGTGGCGCCCGCGGGAAGCGGCTCAGTGCTGCAATCGACTACGCTGCCGTCGCGCCGTTCGAGCCGTCCGGAAAGCGACTCGCGGCTGTCGATGGCGGTCACCACCTCGCGCAGCGACCGCCAGATAGCGTCGTCGCCATGCAGCGGCCGGCACAGGGTTGTGATCTTTTCGATGTGCGGCCGGTCGCGGAGGTCCTCGGGCGAGAGCCTCCACATGCGCGCGAACGCGCTGTTGTGCAGTTGCAAGCGCCCGTCGCTGCCGAACACCGCGACGCCTTCGGCCAGGTTGTCGAGGGTTTCGCCCTGCACCCGGTTCAATTCCTGGAAGCGGCGCTCAAGATCGAGGCGTTCGGTCACGTCGTGGAACAGATAAGTGACGCCGCCATCGGGGTTCGGCGTGGTGACGACGCGCAGCGTGCGCCCGTCGGGCAGGTGCCACACATGCTCCGACGGCTCGTTGGAGCGATAGGCCTCGTGCAGGTTCGCCTTCCATTCGCGGAAGTCGCCGAAATCTTTTTGCTCCGGCAGCCTGCCGGCCACGCGCAGTTCTTCGATCAGGTTCGAATCGGTCGGTTCTTGGTCGAGATAGGCGGGATCGAGCGCCCAGAGCGCCCGATACGCGGCATTGTAAAATGTGAGCCGCTGATCGGCATCGAACATGGCGACGCCGATCGGCAATTGGTCGAGGGTGCGGCGATGCGCATCGACCATGCGGGCGAGGGCGCTGCGCATGGTTTCCGCTTCGGTGGCATCCGTGCCGATGCCGGCGCTTCCGGTGTCGGTGTGGAAATCGAGCACGTCGAAGCTTCG
>JASHVC010000012.1 GCA_030039655.1 Xanthobacteraceae bacterium
ACAATGCGCTTGTCGGCCACCACGGCGCGGTTGGCGCTGTGCTTGAGCCGCACGCCCAGCTGGCGGATGTGCTGCGAAGGCTCGATGAATGTCCGCCCCACATAGTGGTTGCGGATGATGCCGAGCTCGTAGGGAATGCCGGATTGCTGCGCGTAGCCGATGGCCGCGGGCACGCCGGAATCGGGAACCGGGACGACCACATCGGCGCTGGCGGGGGCCTCGCGCGCGAGTTCGACCCCGCATGTCTTGCGCACGTCATAGACGCTGCGGCCGCCGATGATTGAGTCTGGGCGCGAAAAATAGATGTACTCGAAGATGCATGGCCGTGGCGGCAGTTGACCGAATGGCTTTTCCGAATGCTCACCGTCTTCGTCGAAAATGACCACTTCGCCGTTCTCGACGTCGCGTACGTATTGGGCGCCGATGATGTCGAGCGCGCATGTTTCCGAGGCGAGGATGGGGCAGCCGTCGAGCTTGCCAAGTACCAGCGGTCTGATGCCCAGCGGATCGCGCGCGCCCACCAGCTTTTTGTTGGTGAGACCGACGAAGGCGTAAGAGCCCTCGAGCAGCTTCAGTCCCTCAATGAAGCGGTTGACGAAGCGGTTGCGATGGGACCGCGCCACCAGGTGCAGGATCACCTCGGTGTCGGTGGTCGATTGCATCATTGCGCCTTCACGCACCAGCTGCCGGCGCAGTGTCAGGCCGTTGGTGAGGTTGCCATTGTGACCGATGGCAAACCCGCCGGCGTTGAGTTCGGCAAACAGAGGCTGCACGTTGCGCAGGATGGTCTCGCCGGTCGTCGAGTAGCGCACGTGGCCGACGGCGGCATTGCCCGGCAACCGGTTGATCACCTCGCGGCGCGAAAACGCGTCGCCGACCAGTCCGAGACGCCGCTCGGAATGGAATCGCTTGCCGTCGAAGCTGACGATGCCGGCGGCTTCCTGGCCTCGATGCTGTAACGCATGCAGGCCGAGCGCCGTGATGGCCGCCGCATCGGGATGGCCGAAAATACCGAATACGCCGCACTCTTCGCGTAGCCGGTCTGCGTCAGGATCGAGGAGGAGGGCAGGTTCTGTCATGGTCGCTAGCCCTCCCGGCATGTCAGGTACGAACCCTTTCGGTGGGCAAGTTTAGCGCACCGTGCTGATTCGGTCCCGGTTCCTGGGTGTCGCGATCGTCGCCTTTGTTGCCCTTGTATTTCTCATATAGGGCTTCCAGGTCCGGCGACATAGATCTCAGCCAGTCGGCAGTCTGGGCTAAAAATACTTTCGACTTTGCATCCGCGATCCACGGGGGTTGCGCCTTTGCCGGCACCAGCCAATCGAAGAAGGCAAATGCAACCACAACGATAATAAGGCCGCGGCCAAGCCCGAACAGAAAGCCCAGGGTGCGATCCAGCGCACCTACCCGGCTGTCGAGTACCATGTCGGAGATTCTGATGGTGACAATCGAAACTACCAGCAGCGTGACCAGGAAAACGCCGCCGATGACTGCTCCTTTGGCGATGATGTCGCTGTTAAAATAGGAGGTCGCGGCAGGTAGGAGTTTTCCGTATGAGTACAGTGTGGTTCCGGCCGCCAGCACCCACGCTGTGATCGAAAGCACCTCGCGCATGAATCCGCGGATCATCGCCAGCAGCCCGGAAACGAGCATGACGGCCAAGAGCACAACATCAAGCAAGGTCGGCATAGTCTGAACCGCGCGCTGGATCTGCATCGTTTGGCGGAGTGCGCCGAGGCGCTCAAGTACTTATAACCCGGCGGTACGGTGCCGTCACCTTACCTTCTCCCCTCGCTCAACAGCTCTAACGCCCCAAGGACTTAGGCGTCCTGGCGGCCGACGCGCCGCAGCGGCGGCGGGCCGTCGCGGGCGATATCGGCGACCAGGCTCGCAAGCGTCCCAACAGTTGCAATTGACAATCCGTCCGGCGCCTCGGTTCGTGCCGGGTCCGGAGCGATGGCTTTGGCAAAGCCGAGCTTCTGCGCTTCCTTGAGCCGCGCCGCCGTCTGTGCGACCGGCCGCACCGCCCCTGATAGCGATACTTCCCCGAAGTAGACGGCGTCGGCGGGAAGCGGCGCGTGCGCGAGCGAGGAGACCAAGGCCGCGGCCGCAGCTACATCCGCCGCTGGCTCCTGGATGCGCAAGCCACCGGCAACATTGAGATAGACGTCGTGTCCTGACAGGCGAATTCCGCAATGTGCTTCAAGCACGGCGAGTACCATAGAGAGCCTGTTCGGGTCCCAGCCGACCACTGCACGCCGCGGCGTGCCGAGCGTCGTCGGTGCGACGAGCGCCTGGATTTCCACAAGCAGCGGCCGCGTTCCCTCGATCCCGGCGAACACCGCCGTCCCGGGACTGCCGAGATCGCGCTCGGAGAGAAATAGCTCGGAAGGATTGGGCACTTCTCGCAGTCCCGTTCCGGTCATCTCGAACACACCGATCTCGTCGGTCGGGCCAAAGCGGTTTTTGATTGCCCGCAGAATCCGGAATTGGTGCGAGCCTTCCCCTTCGAAGGACAGCACCGCATCAACCATGTGTTCGACTACGCGGGGCCCCGCGATCTGGCCATCCTTGGTGACGTGGCCGACCAGCACGACGGCCGCGCCGGTGCGTTTGGCGAAACGAATGAGTTCGCCGGCCGACCCGCGCACCTGAGTGACCGTACCGGGCGCGGCCTCAACGATCTGGGTCCACATGGTCTGGATCGAGTCGATGATGAGGAGGCGAGGTGTCGGACCTTGCGAGAGCGTCGCCACGATATCCTCGACCGCCGTTTCGGCGGCGACCTCGACGGCGGCGTCGGCGAGGCCGAGCCGGTCGGCGCGAAGCCGAACCTGCGCCACGGCTTCCTCGCCCGAAATGTAGACGGCGCGGTGCCCCCGTTGCGCGAAGGCAGCCGCAACCTCGATTAGCAGCGTCGATTTGCCGATGCCGGGATCGCCGCCGAGCAACAGCACTGAGCCGCGCACCAGCCCGCCGCCGGTCACGCGGTCGAATTCGTTTATGCCCGAGCCGAGGCGCGGCGCCTCGTGCGCCTCACCCTTGAGCGGCTCAATGGCGAACAGCCGGCCCTTGCGCGAAGACCGCGGCTTCGCGGCATTGCCTTCCTCGACAAGCGTATTCCAAGCGCCGCAGGCGTCGCAGCGGCCGGACCAACGCGCAGACGCGGCGCCGCAGCTCTGGCAAACGAAATTTTGTGCGCGCGCAACCATCGAGAAAATCGAGTTCGCTTTATGGCTCAGGCGCCGCGATAGACGATGCGACAACGCGGGCTGAGGTGCGTAAGTATCTCGTACCCGATCGTGCCGGCCCGCGTGGCGATATCGTCGATCGTGATTCCCTCGCCGATAATAGTCGCGGGGTCGCCGCGGCGTACAACGCCGTCCAGGAGATCGGTGATGTCGATGCAGACGAGGTCCATCGAGATGCGGCCGACAATAGGACATTGCTTGCCGGCCACGCTGGCGATGCCGGTTCGCCCTTTTTCGACGCCGCTGATGAGGCGGGGCAGCCCGTCGGCATAGCCGACCGCTGCGACCGCGATGCGGGAGGTTCGATTTGCGGTCCAACTGGCGCCGTAGCCCACGGTTTTGCCGCGCTCGACGTTGCGGATTTGTAGAATGCGGCCGTTGAGTTCAACGACGCTTTGCATCGGATTGGGCCTTCCCGGCGTGGGATTGACGCCGTAGAGCGCGGCGCCGGGCCGCCCCATATCGAAATGCGCGGCATCGTTGAGGTATATGCCGGACGAATTGGCGAGCGAGGCCGTGACACCGCGAAACTGCAAGCGAACCTGCTGAAACAGCCGGATTTGCGCAGAATTCAGCGGGTGACTGGGGGTTTCGGCGCAGGCGAAATGGCTCATTATCAGCGTGATGCCATGGTTCGCAGTCTGTACGCGCGGGGCAAGAGCCGCGGCCTCGTCCGCGGGCACGCCGAGTCTAT
>JASHVC010000237.1 GCA_030039655.1 Xanthobacteraceae bacterium
GAGGATGTTGGCCGGATAAGCGCAAAACTTTCCGACGGAGGAACAGTGGCGGCGCACCTCCTCGTCGCAGCGGATGGCGCGCGTTCGACAATCCGCACCGCTGCGGGCATTGCCACCCACGGCTGGAATTACGGTCAGTCCGCCATCGTGATCAACGTCGAACATGAACGCGATCACGAGGGGCGCGCGGAGGAGCACTTTCTTCCGGCTGGGCCGTTCGCGATCCTGCCGCTCAAAGGCCATCGCTCCTCGATTGTCTGGACCGAGCAGGCGCGCGAAGCCGAGCGCATCATGGCGCTGCCGGACGCTGCTTTCCACGCCGAGCTTGAACAGCGGTTCAAGCTGCACCTCGGCGCTATCAACGTGATTGGCGCGCGGCGCGTGCATCCGCTTGGTTTCTTTGTTGCGCGCTCCTTCATCGCCGACCGCATCGCGCTGGTGGGCGACGCCGCCCACATTATTCATCCGATTGCCGGTCAGGGGCTCAATATGGGACTGAAGGATGTCGCTGCGCTTGCGGAGGTCGTGGTCGATGCAGCGCGGCTCGGCCTCGATCCCGGATCGGCGAGCGTGCTCGAGCAGTATCAGCGCTGGCGGCGTTTCGACACGATGAGCATGGGGTTTGCCACCGACGGGCTCAACCGCCTGTTCTCCAACCGGTCTGACCTATTGCGCCTAGCACGCGATGTCGGCCTTGGCATGGTGGACCGCCTGCCCGGTCTCAAGCGCTTGTTCATTCGTGAAGCCGCAGGCGTCGCCGGTCAGGTCCCCAAGCTGCTTCGCGGCGAATCGCTATAGAAGCGGTCATGGCTTTCGACAGCATCGCGGTGATCGGCGCTGGAGCGTGGGGTAGCGCGCTGGCGCTGACCTGCGCGCGCGCCGGGCGGACCGTTACGTTGTGGGAGCATGACCCGGCGAACGCCGAAAATCTGAAAAAGAAACGCGAGAGTCTCTTTCTTCCTGGTGTCCGCATCGACGACGGCATCCGCATCGCGGCTGATCTCGCCGACGCCGCGCAGGCACAAGCGCTTCTTCTGGTGGTGCCGGCGCAAGCCGTGCGTAGCACGGCCACCGCGTTATCACCTTTGCTTGCGGCTGGCGCGCCGGTTGTCGTCTGCGCCAAGGGCATCGAACGCGGTACAAAAAAGTTCATGACCGAGGTTATCACTGAATGCGCGCCCAACGCGGAGCCGGCGATTTTGTCGGGACCGAGTTTTGCCATCGACGTGGCGCGTGGCTTGCCGACGGCGGTCACCTTGGCGGCTCGCGACAACAAGCTCTCCGCCGACTTGGCACAGGCGATCGGCTCCGCGAGTTTTCGGCCGTATCACTCCACCGATGTCCGCGGCGTTGAGATCGGCGGCGCCGCCAAGAACGTGCTGGCCATCGCGGCCGGAATCGTTGCCGGCCGTGAGCTCGGCGCTAGCGCCGCTGCGGCGCTGACCACGCGCGGCTTCGCGGAGCTTGCGCGCTTCGGGAGAGCCTACGGCGCCAAGGCGGAGACCATGATGGGGCTTTCCGGTCTCGGCGATTTGTTGCTGACGTGCGGAAGTCCGCAGTCGCGCAATTTCTCCTTTGGGATCAGCCTTGGCCGTGGTCAGAAGCCAGGCGAGATCCATGGCGGCCTCGCCGAAGGCGTCTTCACCGCGCCGGTGCTTTTGGAGATGGCGCGCGACCGTGGCGTCGAAATGCCAATCTCGGCTGCGGTCGCGGCATTGCTGTCGGAAAAAGTGAGCGTGAGCGAAGCTATCGAGTCGCTGCTGACGCGACCGTTGAGGGCGGAGGAATAGCTATGGCGTATTGGTTGTTGAAGACCGAGCCGGAGGAATTTTCCTGGAACGATCAGCTCAAGCGCGGCGCCAAGGGCGAAGCGTGGAGCGGCGTGCGCAATTTCACCGCGCGACGGCATCTTAAGGAGATGAAGAAGGGCGAGAAGTTTTTCTTTTATCATACAGGCGATGAGAAACAGGTGGTCGGCATTGGCGAAGTCCTCCGCGAGGAATTTCACGATCCGACCGCCAAAGAGGGCGAGCCCTGGGTGGCTGTGACCACCGGAGCCGTCGAGCCACTGCCGAAACCGGTGACGCTCGCGTCCATAAAGGCGGAGCCGAAGCTGAAAGACATGGCGCTTGTGAAATATTCGCGCCTGTCGGTGCAACCGGTGACCGACAGCGAGTGGAAGCTGGTCTGCAAAATGGGCGGCGTGAAATCGTAAGTGCCGCCGTCGCCTAAGCACGCCCGCTGAGCTTCATGGCCGCGTCGTGGTGTGACAATCCGAGCAATTGTCGGTAATCGCCGGCGGAAGCCCATTACCAATCGGCGGGTTATGCGCTTCCGCCGCGCCCGCAGCGGTGCACAGCTTGGGCAGTTCGAATGCGTCTTTGTCCATCTTCGCGCCCGGCGCCCAGCGCAGATAGTCGGCGATGTTGAGACCCAAGCCCATCGCCTCGGGCTCAGTAAACAGGATGGGGCGCCCCTCGGTCGTGTACCAACTCCAATTCACATGCAGGCCTTCGCCGCGCACTGGGCAGGCGCGGATGACGCTGGTCTCGTTCGGACCAAATACCGAGTTGTGATCGATAACGCCTTTGCAGTCGCAATTGGCGGAAGCCATCCATTCGGGCCGCACGGCGCCCGGTGTCGCCGCCGCGCACGCGAAGCCGCCGCTTGGTCCGCGTTCGATGCCGTAGCCAACGCCCTTCGTCAGCACCGCCTCGAGTTCGAGCGCCGGCGGCACGGTGCGCGCTTCATGCATCAATCCGACCAAGGTGCCGGCATCGTCCCAGTCGTAGTAAAGCATGGTCGGCAACGGCGTCCACCGGAACTGGATGGGCGACAAAATCGCCGTCATCAGAAACTGGTGCGGCCATTGCGGCGGTTTGCTGTTGGCCGAACAAGCCTGCCGGCTCAGTCCAGGCACGAGCGCTTGAATCCGCTTGGTGCGCTCAGCCTCCGGGATGTCGTTGCCAAGCGCCATCAGATCGCGTGCGGTGGTGGCTGCAGCCGCGGCGTCGCT
>JASHVC010000238.1 GCA_030039655.1 Xanthobacteraceae bacterium
GGCCTTGATCGCGGCTTCGATGCAGCGGCAGAGGAAGTCGTGCTCGGTGCGGGTGCCGTCCTCGCACGACCATTCGACGTCGTCGGTGTATTTGCGTGCCCGCGCCACCGAGGCGATCACCATCTCGTAAACCTTCTCGGGCGGCAGCTGCAGCTTCCACTTCATGTGCACCGGCGAGGTGGAGATGAAGGTGTGGATGCGCGACCGCTTCGCCGGCTTGATCGCTTCGCCGGCGCGGTCGATGTCCTTGAGGCCGGCGCGGGCGAGCCCGCACACCACCGCATTCTTGGTGCGCTTGGCGATCTCGTGGACGGCGGCAAAGTCGCCATCTGAGGCGATGGGGAAACCGGCCTCAATGATGTCGACGCCCATCTGGTCAAGCAGCTCGGCGACTTCGAGCTTTTCCTCGTGGGTCATGGTGGCGCCGGGACATTGCTCGCCGTCACGCAGAGTGGTGTCGAAGATGACAACGCGGTCCTTCTCGGACTTTGCGGGCGCAGGTTTGGCGGTGGCAGATTGAGCCGGCTCAGGTTTGGCTGGCGTGGTCATGAGCTTAAGTCCTTTTCGCTTGCGCCCGCTCTCTAGGGGTTCCGGGCGCTCTTGGGTTCCGTGGCTGCGGTCGACCCCTGAGTGCCCAGGCGCAAACGCCCAGCCGGCCCTCAGGGGGCGCTAAGAAGCAGGAGCCCGCGAATAATGAGGGCAGCGCCGGAGGCCGTTCCGGCCTCCCGGGTCATCGCGCGGAATAATTCGCGGCGCGTCGGCATTTGCCTAAGCCCTCTTACGGCTACCAAGGTGCCCCATAGTGGCGAAACAGGATGAATTCCGCGTTAATCTCATATGGGGCCGGGTTCTTGTAGCGGAAGACCACGCGGGACCGCAAGGGCATCCCGCCTCTCACCGTCGCCACTCCTCCTCAAGAAACAGCGTCACGAAGG
Organism: Xanthobacteraceae bacterium; assembly: GCA_030039655.1. The sequence goes on from JASHVC010000238.1 coordinate 936, forward strand.
GCGGCATCCGCTCATTGAAGTCGCCAGGCCCGCGCAGGATGTGCATGTCGACGAGCTCCGGCCGCTCTTCGCTGTCGATGTAGCGCATGATGCGCGCGCGAAGCGCATCAGCACTTTGCGGAGCGATCAGGCGCTTGAGCAGCGCGATGTAGCCGCGATCGCGCACCAGCGTCCAACCCGGCTCGGACTGAAGATCGCCCGTCTCGAGCCCAGTTTCTTCCAGAAGCTCGCGGCGCAGATTGCCGGCGAGATCGAACACGCCGCGCGCGTCGATGTCGTCCGGCTCGGGCGTCCCGCAGGGGAAATAAAGCAGACCGGCCGCCGCCGTGTCGGACGCCATCTCGCCGACCAGATAAGCGCCATCGGCGGTGCGCAGCGCCGCCGCGACGAAGAAATTGCAGACGCTGCGATCGGGAATCTGCCAATCCCGCCAGGCGCACAGGCTCGCATAATCGGTTTCGAAGCAGGCGCCGTGCAGCACGCGCTCGCAGACCACATGGCGGTGCATCAGCAGGACGCGGCCGTTCCATACTCCGGCTCGCTGGCTCTGCAGACGTTCGAAATGGCGATCGATCTCATCGCGCCGTTCCGCGGCGAACGGCCAGTGCCACGCTTCTAGAGAAATTTCCGCGTCGTCGAGCGCGGCGACTTCAACGTCCGGCGCGCTCGACGACGTCACGGTGTCCAGCGATGCTCCCTGATGTGGCCCTTAGTCGTGCCAAGGATTGACGAACAATCCCACCAGGCCGGTCACGCCCTTCACGTGAGGCGAAGGCGGCGCCCCGAACTTGGCCGTCACCTCCTCGCGCGTCAGGCCGGCCGGCAGTTCGTCTGGCGCGAAGTCGGTGGCCATGAGCGTAAATGTGTAATGGTGAGCCGTCTGCCCGGGCGGCGTGCACGGGCCGGAATAATAGCCAACACCCATCAGACTCTTGCCGCCGATAAATAGCTTCGGATCGTCCTTGTTGGTCGCTCCCTCGGGGAAACCAGTGACCTTGCTCGGGTCGATGCCATAAGCAACCCAGTGACTGACGCCGAACGGTGCGCGGCCTTCAGGATCGAACATCAGCAGGACCAGACTCTTGGTGCCGTCCGGCACGTTGCTCCAGTGCAGCTCCGGCGACACGTTTTCGCCGACGCAGTTCGGGTTTTTGTTTACGGCGTTGGTGTTGGCGACTTTCTTGGGCATCACCTTGCCGTCTTGGAAGGTCTTGGACTCCAGCGTGAACAGACCCGCAGCGTTGGCGGTTGTGCCCAGAAAACCAACCGCAAGCGCTACGGCGGCGGTCGCGAAAAGATGACGCTTGGCAATCATGTTTATTCCTCCCTTGTTTGGTCGCCGCCCGGAGTGTAGCGGCCGCAAGATCGATATCAAGGCGGCCGGAGCCGTTTGGTTCCGTCCATCCATCATTTCCACGCGAGCGGAAATCGAGAGCAACAACCCCAACGCCGCACGAAAATTCCCGCACATGCGGGAAACGCAACAAGATCAGTTCCGCGAGCGATCCACCAGAGCCCGCTGCTTGATCCACGGCATCATCTCACGCAGCTTGGCGCCGACGGCCTCGGCCGGGTGCGCCGCGAGCTTAGCACGCTGGGCCTTGAACGAGGTCTGATTGACCTTGTTCTCCAGCATCCAGTCCTT
>JASHVC010000239.1 GCA_030039655.1 Xanthobacteraceae bacterium
CGTCACGGCACTTTGCGTTGCATCGGCCCCGGCACTCCCCTATATCCCGGCGAACCGGGGGCGGCGCGGGCGGCGCAGCCGGCCCGCCGGCGTTCAGGAGAGAATTGATGCCGTGGAGCAATCAGTCCGGTGGCCCGTGGGGTTCGGGGCCGCGGGGACCTTGGGGCTCGGGTCCGCAACAGCAGGGCCCTCGACCTCCTGATCTTGAAGAATTTCTGCGCCGCAGCCAGGACAGGTTGCGCGGCTTTCTTCCGGGAAATTTCGGCGGCCGCGGCATTGTGCTGATCGCGCTCGCTGCCATTGCGCTGTGGGGCTTTTCCGGCTTCTTCCGCGTCGAGCCTGAAGAGGTCGGTGTGGTGCTGCGCTTCGGCAAATACGTGCGCGAGGTCCAGCCGGGCCTTAACTACCATCTGCCCTGGCCGATCGAGGGCGCGCTCACGCCGACGGTGTTGCGCATCAATAAGACCGACGTCGGCATCCTCATCAGCGACGATACTGGCCGCGGTGGCAAACGTGAGGTGCTGGAAGAGAGCCTGATGCTGACCGGCGACGAGAATATCGTCGACGTGGATTTCTCGGTGTCGTGGGTGGTCAACGCGAACAGAGTTGGCGATTATCTGTTCAACATCCAAAATCCCGAAGGGACCGTGAAGGCAGTGGCCGAGAGCGCCATGCGCGAGGTCATCGGACACGACAACGCCCAACCGCTTTTGACCGGCCTGCTCGAAACGCTGCCAGCAGAAGTTCAGGACCTGATGCAGAAGACGCTTGACTCCTACGGCTCCGGAATTCTGGTGCAGAGCGTCAACCTGCAGAAAGTCGACGTGCCGTCCGAGGTCATCGACTCCTTCCGCGACGTGCAGGCGGCGCGGTCCGATCTCGAGCGCCTCGCCAACGAGGCGCAGACTTACGCCAACCGCGTCGTACCCGAGGCCAAAGGCCGCGCCGCAAAAATCATCCAGGACGCGAACGCTTACAAGTCGCAGACCGTGGCCGATGCCAAAGGTCAGACCTCGCGCTATTTGCAGATTTACGAGCAATACAAGAAGGCGCCCGATGTCACCCGCCAGCGCATGTATCTGGAAACCATGGAGCGGATCCTTGCCGGCACCGACAAGACGATCATCGATACGGGCACGCAAGGTCCGGGCGTCGTGCCCTATCTTCCGCTGAACGAGGTCGGCAAGTCGCCGCCGGCTACGGTCGGCCCGTCGACGGGGGTGAAGCCATGAGGCATCTCACCGGAGGCGCTATTGCCGTCATTCTGCTGCTGGCGCTCGTAGTCGGCTACAGCACGCTCTTCACCGTGGACCAGACCAGCCAGGGGATCGTAGTGCGGCTTGGACAGCCGGTGCGGGTGATCACCGATCCCGGGCTCAATGTGAAGATGCCTTTTATTGACAGCGTCATCTATATCGACAAGCGCATGCTCGCGGTGGAATCGCAGGCGCAAGAGGTGAACGTACAGAGCCAGGACAAATCGAGCGCCGCGGAAGTGGGTGAACGCATGGTCGTCGACGCGTTCGCGCGTTACCGCATCATCGATGCGCTTAAGTATTATCAGTCTGGCGGTCCGACCGTCGCCATCCAGCAGCTTCGCATCTTCCTCAACTCGGCGCTGCGGCAAGTGTTGGGTGATGCCACACTGCCAGATGTGGTAAAGAACAAGCGCGAGGAGCTGATGGCGCAGATCCGCGATCAGCTCGATCAGAAAGCCAAGCAGTTCGGCATCCAAGTCGTCGACGCGCGCATCCGCCGCGCCGACCTGCCGTTGAAAAACAGCGAGGCCGTCTATGCCCGCATGCAGACTGAGCGTCAGCGCGAAGCCGCCGAGTTCCGCGCCCAAGGCAGTCAGAAGAGTCAAGAGATCAAGGCGAAAGCCGATCGCGACGTGACTGTCATTATCGCCGACGCCAACCAGCAATCAGAGACCATCCGCGGCGAAGGCGACGGCGAGCGCAACAGCATCTTCGCTAGCGCTTACGGGCAGGATCCCGGCTTCTTCACGTTCTATCGCACCATGCAGGCTTACGAGCGGAGCATCCAGAAGGGCGATACGAACCTGGTGCTGCGGCCTGATTCGGACTTCTTCCGCTACTTCGGCGATCCTAACGGCAAAGCGCCGATGCAGGCGGGCGCAACGCCGCCATCCTCGGCCCATCCGGACGCGCACGCCGCCGCTCCGGCCCCTGGCAGGACCGATGCGCACGCCGCCGCCACGACGCCCGCCAGGTAGCTTTGGGAGCTTCGGAAACGGCACCGCAAACAGCGTTCTCTCGCGCCGATGTCCGATTTTCTCGCTGCACTCGGCCTATTTTTTGCCATCGAGGGGATTTGCCTTGCGGCATTTCCGCTGAGCGCCAAGCGCGCAATGGCGACCATTCTCGCTATGCCTGATGCCCCGCTACGCGTCGCCGGCGTCGTCTCGGCGGTTGTGGGCGTGGTCATCATCTGGCTGGTGCGTGGATGATTTGGCGAGCCGATCAAGTTAAAGGAGTCTAAATCGGGGTCGCTTTTCCGCCCTAATCGGGTCCCTTATGGATGACTTGCCGGTAATTCCCTTGCGTCCCGCGCAGGACGGGAGCACTTAATCGTCATGAGCCGCTTTCAGGAGCGCTGAGAACCATGCTGGCCCAATTCCGCTTCCGCCACCTTTCCCGCTTCGTGCGGTACGACGCGGCGCTCGCCGCGTTGGCGGCGGCGATCATCATTCTGCCAGCGCGCCCCGCCGCCGCCCGCGGACCCGAGAACATCGCCGACGTAGCGGAGCAGGTCATCAACGCCGTGGTCAACGTGTCGACCTCCCAGAAGGTGGACGGGCACATTGGCAATCTGCCCGACCTGCCGCCGGGTTCGCCGATGGAAAAATTTTTCGACGATTTCTTCAAGCACCATCATGGCCAGAACAACGACGACAGCGATAATAACGAGCCTCATCGCGTCAATTCGTTGGGCTCGGGTTTCATCATCGATCCGAGCGGCATCGTGGTGACCAACAATCACGTCATTGCCGACGCTGACGAGATCAACGTGATCCTCAACGACGGGACCAAGCTCAAGGCTGATCTGATTGGCAAGGACACCAAGGCCGATCTGGCGGTGTTGCGCGTGCATACCGAGAAGCCACTCAGGTCGGTGAAGTTCGGCGATTCCGACAAGCTGCGGCTGGGTGAGTGGGTGATTGCCATCGGCAATCCGTTCAGCCTTGGCGGTTCGGTGACGGCCGGGATCGTTTCGGCGCGCAACCGCGACATCAATTCGGGACCGTACGACAATTACATCCAGACCGACGCGGCCATTAACCGCGGCAATTCCGGCGGCCCGCTCTTTAACCTCAATGGCGAGGTCATCGGCATCAACACCGCGATCATTTCGCCCTCCGGCGGCTCCATCGGCATCGGCTTTGCGATTCCGTCTGACAGCGCCATGCCGGTCATCGATCAGCTGCAGAAATACGGCGAAGCGAGGCGCGGCTGGCTCGGTGTGCGCATTCAGCAGGTGACCGACAACCTCGCCGAAAGTCTAGATCTCGGCACGGCGCGCGGCGCGCTTGTTGCCGGCCTTGACGACAAGGGACCAGCCAAGCCCGCCGGGATGCAGCCGGGCGACGTCGTCGTGAAGTTCGACGGCCACGAGGTGAAGGAAATGCGCGACCTTCCGCGCATCGTCGCTGACACGCCGGTCGGCAAAGAGGTCGACGTCGTCGTCATCCGCAAGGGCAAGGAACAGACACTCAAGGTCACCATCGGCCGCCTGAAGGAAGAGAAAAAGGTGGCGGAGGTCGAAACTAAGAAAGACGCGGTGCCGCCACAGAAATCGGTCGTGCAGAAGACGCTGGGGCTCGAATTGTCGAGCCTGACTGATGACGTTCGCAAGAAATTTAGGATCCGCGATGACGTCAAAGGCGTCGTCGTCACCGGAGTCGATCCCGGTGCCGCCAGCGATGCGCCCGACAAGCATCTGGCGGCGGGCGACGTCATCGTCGAGGTGCAATACCAAGGCGTCGGCACGCCGGCCGATCTGCAAAAGCGCATCGACGATCTCAAGAGCCAGGGCAAGAAGGTCGCGGTGTTGCTGGTGGCCAACGCCGACGGCGAGACGCGCTTCGTCGCGTTGCCGCTGCAATAGCGGCGGGGCCCGTCGGTAGAGCCGACTCTGCTCAGGTTGGACTAGCGCCGCTCGCCCCCGCGAAAGCGGGGACCCATCGTTTTGCAATACGGGCAAGCCATTCTGGATTCCCGCGTTTGCGGGAATGAGCGGAGTAGAGTTCAATCCAAAACGTGGCTGACCATGCCGTCGGCGAGCTTCGGCTCGAACCAAGTCGATTTCGGCGGCATGATTTCTCCGGCGTCGGCGACCGCCATGAGATCGCTCATCTGCGTCGGGTAGAGCGCGAATGCCGCCGCCATGGCGCCCGACGACACCAGCCGTTCCAGTTCCTGTAAGCCTCTGCCGCCGCCCACAAAGTCGATGCGCTTGTCGGTGCGCTGATCGGTAATGCCGAAAATCGGCTCGATGATGTTGCGCGAAAGGAGCGTGATGGGCAGCCGTTCGATCGGGTCCGCTGACCGTGCCGCGTCTGCTGCTCGGTCGCCACGCAGGGTGAGCCGGTACCAACGACCGGCGAGCACGAGGCCGAGTTCGCCCGCGGCGCTCGGCCGCACTGGTTGATCGCTCGGCGCGACCGCGCAGCACTCGCCGAGCTTGGCGAGCAATTGCTCGGGGCTGAGCCCGTTCAGATTCCGCAGGACGCGGTTGTAATCGAGGATGGTCATTTCCTGCTGCGGAAACAATACGGCAAGGAAATAAGAATGCGAGCCTTCGCCGCCGCGTGCTTTGGCGACCCGCGCCGCCGCGGCTGAGCGGTGATGGCCATCCGCAATGTAGAGCGCCGGCAGGGCATCGACGGCGCGCGTGAGGGCGGCGATCTTGATGTCGTCGCTAATGACCCAAAGCTCGTGGCGTACGCCATCATCGGCGGTCATGTCGACTGCGGGTGCGCCGGAGTCCGCTTCCGCCAGCATGGCATCGATCTGCGGCGCAGCCGGGTAGGCGATCATGACCGGCCCCGTCTGGGCATTGACTGCCTCGATCTGGCGGACGCGATCGTCCTCCTTGGCGGGGGTTGTCAGTTCGTGCTTGCGGATGCGGTTACTGGCGTAGTCCGCAACCGAAGCCACGGCCGCAAGACCAGTTTGGCTGTGCCCTCGCCAGGTGAGCCGATACACATAAAAAGAAGGCTTGCGGTCGCGAACGAGAACGTTGGCGGTGATCATGCGCCGCAAATTTGCGGCGGCCTTGGCGTAGACCGTGGGATCGTAAGGATCGGTCGCAGGATCGAAATCGATCTCTGCCTTGGAAACGTGGAGAAAGCTCCACGGTTTGCCCTTGGCGCGCTCGCGCGCCTCTGCGCTGGAGAGCACGTCGTAGGGCGGTGCTAAAACCTCCGCGGCGCGTCCCGGCGCTGGTCGCAAGGCGCGAAAAGGCTTTATCAGGGTCACTTGTTCGGACTCATTCGTCCTCGCTGACATGAGCGAAGAACATTGTGAAGACAACGGCGCGACTTCCGCCGCGTGGGTTGTTCTAATTCGCGTTAAAACGGACTACGTCAACCCCGTGAGCAAACCCGAGACCATCCTCATTGCCGGGCCGACGGCGAGCGGTAAGTCGGCGTTGGCGTTGGCGCTGGCGGAGAAGCTCGGCGCCGAGATCATCAATGCCGATTCCATGCAGGTCTACCGGGACCTGCGCATCATCACGGCGCGGCCGAGCGTGGAGGAGGAGCAGCGCGTGCCGCACCGGCTCTATGGCCACGTCGATGCGGCCGAGAATTTTTCCGTCGGCCGCTGGAGCGACGAGGCCGCGGCGGTGCTGGCGACGGCCCGGCGCGCGGGACGTGCGACTGTGGTGGTCGGCGGCACCGGCCTCTACTTCAACGCGCTCACGCGCGGGATCGCCGCCGTGCCGCCGATCCCGGCTGACATCCGCGAGGATGTGCGCGCGCGGCTTATGAGCGACGGCGTCGCGGCCCTGCACGCCGAACTCAAAGAGCGCGATCCGGCTGCGGCGGCGCGGCTGATGTCGGGCGACCGCGCCCGCGTCACCCGAGCGCTCGAAGTCGTGCTGGCAACCGGCCGCTCGCTGCTCGACTGGCACGAGGACAACAAGCCGCCGGGGCTCGATGCCGTGGGTGCCGCCAAAGTCTTCCTCATGCCCGACCGTGATGAATTGTTGGACCGCATTGATGCGCGGTTCGATGCAATGATGGCGACCGGTGCGCTCGAAGAGGTGAGAGCGCTGGCCGCGCGCAATCTCAATCCGAACCTTCCGGCCATGAAGGCCCATGGCGTGCCGTGGCTCATTCGCCATCTGCGCGGCGAGATCGCGCTCGAGCAGGCAGTGGCGGAGGCAAAACGCGAGACGCGCCAATACACCAAGCGCCAAGCCACCTGGTTTCGTAACCAGCTTCCGAACTTTGCCTGGGCGGAGCCGGAGCGGGCGTTCGCCGAGATCGAGGCGCAGTTGCAGGCCTTGTCGAAGTGACGCAGTCGCCGCATCCGCCTTGCGGGGGAGCGGGCAAAAAGGCAAATATCCCGCCCGGTTCGCGGATTCGGACCAACAAAACATGGGTTCACGGGAGGAATCATGACTTTTGCACGGGCGCTCGCGGCGGCCATTTTGGCCGCGTGTCTATCGCTGACCGGCGTCGCTTGGGCGCAGACCTATCCTGATCGTCCCGTCACCATGATTGTGCCGTTCCCGCCCGGCGGCGCGACCGATACCATCGCGCGCATCATCCAGGACCCGATGCAAAAAGCTTTGGGCCAGCCGATCGTGATCGACAACCTCGGCGGTGCCGGGGGCATGATCGCCGCCGCCAAGGCTGCCCGCGCCGAGCCCGACGGCTACACCATCCTGCTCCATCAGGTGGCATTGGCAGCCGGCGTGTCGATGTATCCGAATTTGACGTTCGATGCCGAGAAGGATTTTACCGCAGTCGGTCTGATCAACACGGCGGCCTCGACATTGACGGGGCGGCCAACGCTGCCGGCGAACAATTTTAAGGAACTGTTGGCCTGGATGAAAGAGCCCGGACAGAACGTCAAGATCGGGCATTCGGGCGTCGGCTCGTACGCGCACTTGGCCAGCGTGCTGATGGTGCAGGAGCTGGGCATTAAAGCCACGCAGATTCCGTATCGGGGCGCCGGTCCGGCATTGGTCGACTTGTTGGCGGGTCAAGTGGATCTGGAATCGCAGTCGGCCATCGTCTCTGCGCCCCAAGTCAAGACCGGCAAAGTCAAGGCCTACGCCATCATCGGTCGCAAGCGCTTTGCCGGATTGCCGGACCTGCCGACCATGGGCGAACTCGGGTATAAAAAGCTTGATATCGATTTCTGGCACATGCTGCTGGTGCCGGCGAAGACCCCGCGTCCGATCGTCGATAAGATCAACGCCTCGCTGCGCGTCGCCCTCGAAGATGCCAAGGTGAAAAACCTTTTCGCCGACGGCGGCATGGATGAATTCTCGCCCGAGGAGGAAACACCCGAGGCCGCGACCGCCATGCTCAAGCACGAAATTGCGTTCTGGGGCGATCTGATCCGCGCCAACCACATCACCCAGTAGGGATCCTCGTTTGTTGCTGTAACGTGGGAACACGCTGAAGCGGTCATGCCGCGCGAGTGATCTACCCCTTAGCGTAAAAATCCGGCACGGGGACGCCCTTGGTGATCGCGTCGATGCGGGCGTCTTCAGCCTTCTTTTTCTTCTCGCACAACTCCAGCACGCGCATGATGTCGGCGCGCGGGACGAAGCATACGCCGGTGTCGTCGGCGACAACGAGATCGCCGGGATTCACCCTCACGTCGCCCATCTGAATCTCGCCGTTAATCTCGACGGTCTCGAGCCGCCATTTTCCCGTCGCCGGTGTGATCTCGCTCGCCCAAACCGGATAGCCGATCGAACGGGAATGGCGTACGTCGCGCACGCCGCCCATGACGATGGCGCCGCGTTCGCCTTGCCGCTGCCCCGTGTAGGATGAGATGCCGCCCATGTTGGACATGCCGGTGACGCCGGAAATCACCAGTACGTCGCCATCCTCGGCCAGATTGTGTGCTTCGAATTCGGCCATGCGGTTGGCGTGGGTGCGAGCATCGAGCGGATCGGAGCGCTGGCGAATGTTGCGCACGGTGAGTGCCGGGCCGACGATCAGCTTGCCGGGCAGGGTGGGTTTGAGCACGCTCGCGCCGATAACGCCTTCGGGTACGCCCAGCTCATCCATCAC
>JASHVC010000240.1 GCA_030039655.1 Xanthobacteraceae bacterium
CTGAAAGCGCCCGATCGGCTGACCGAACTGCTGGCGCTGATGCAGATAAGGAATGACCAGGTCGAGGCAGGACTGCATGATGCCGAGCGGCCCCGCCGCCAGCACGGCGCGCTCGTAGTCGAGGCCGGACATCAGCACGTTGACGCCGCCGCCTACTTCGCCGAGCACGTTCTCGGCCGGCACTTCGCAATCCGCGAACACGAGTTCGCCGGTGTCGGAGCCGCGCATGCCGAGCTTGTCGAGCTTTTGGCCGGTGGAGAAGCCCTTAAAGTCTTTTTCGATGATGAAGGCGGTGATGCCGCGCGCGCCGGCCGCCGGATCGGTCTTGGCGTAGACCACGAGCGTGTCGCCGCCCGGCCCGTTGGTGATCCACATCTTGGTGCCGTTGAGGATGTAACGGTCGCCCTTCTTGTCGGCGCGCGTGCGCATGGACACCACGTCCGAGCCCGCTTCCGGCTCCGACATGGCGAGCGCGCCGACGTGCGCGCCGGATATGAGCTTCGGCAGATAGTGCTGCTTCTGCGCGGCGCTGCCGTTGCGGCGGATCTGATTGACGCACAGGTTCGAATGGGCGCCGTAGGAAAGGCCGATCGACGCCGACGCGCGCGAAATCTCCTCCATGGCGACGCAATGGGCGAGATAGCCGAGGCCGGAGCCGCCCAGCTCCTGCTCGACCGTGATGCCGAGCAGACCCAGCTCGCCGAGCTGCGGCCACAGCGCGCGCGGAAATTTGTTGGAGCGATCGATCTCGGCGGCGAGCGGCGCGATCTTGTCTTGCGAGAAGTCGCGCACCGTGTCGCGCAGCATGTCGATCTCGCTGCCAAGGCCGAAATCGAGACCAGGCAATGTGTTCGAAAGCATGCACGCAAGATAGCGAGCGGGTGTGGCGCTGTCAGGACGCGAATCGCATTGCGCGATTTCGAGGTCAGGCGCGTCATCGGCTCGCGTCGTGTTGCACTGCGAGCGTCAATAACCGCGTACCTTCATCGCGGGGCCCGCGCGAGAGGTAAAAACGCATGATTAACAGGACATGAACACGCGCCTGCCTGCGCCAACTCAGCGCGGTTTATAGGGCTTATTAACAGTGTGGCAGGCATGTGGGTTACCGTTAACATGACTTTAAGCCCAAGCGCCCGTAATCTGCGTGAAAGGTTGGCGGTCTCCGGATCTAGGGCAACAAGCCCGGGGACCGAAAGCGGGCATGCATACGGGCGGGCGAATCCTTCTCGCTGCGGCGTTGGCCGCGAGCGGCATTTTGGGCGCACTGACGGGCGCGGCGCCGGCGCATGCGGAAAGCTGCCCGGGCAATCCCGACGCGCTCGGCACCAGCCGCACGATCGTCGTCGATCCCGCCGAATACAAATTGATCGGCACGCTTCAATACAAGCAGACATTGCCGCTCGCCGACCACGAGGTGGTGCTCACCTTCGACGATGGGCCGATCCCGCCTTATTCGAGCCAGGTCCTCGACGCACTCATCTCCCAGTGCGTGAAGGCGACGTTCTTCATCGTCGGCGAAATGGCGCGCGCGTATCCCGATGTGCTGCGCCGCGAGTACGAGGCCGGGTACACGATCGGCACCCACAGTCAGACCCATCCGCTGCGCTTCGAGAACTTGACCGGCGACCGGCTGAGCGCCCAGATCGACGGCGGCATCGCCTCGGTGAGCGCCGTGCTCGGCAAGGACGCGGTGGCGCCATTCTTCCGCATTCCGGGCCTCGGCCGTTCGGAGGTCATCGAGCAGGCGCTGGCGGCGCGCGGGCTTGCTGTCTTCAGCATCGACACAGACGCCGACGACTGGTTCCATCACGTCTCGGCGGCGCAAGTCGTCGCGAAATCCATGAGCCGGCTGGAAAAACTCGGCGGCGGAATTTTGCTCCTGCACGACATCCATCCGTGGACCGCCCAAGCGGTGCCGGAACTGCTGCGGCAGCTCAAGGACCACGGCTTCCACATCGTCAACATCGTGCCGCCGTCGTCGCCCGAGGCAGCAACGGCGAGCGCCGCCAAACCACCGACGGTCGCCTCGGCCGAGCAAGCACTTCCCGCACCGGACGCGCAACCGCCGGCGCCCGGCTCGCAGGATCTCGGCGTGAGCCTGCACCGACGCAGCTTCGTCGGCGTCGACCACGGGCCGCGGTCGAACGCGGACGCTCCCGGCGCTCCCACGCACGAGCGTCTGCGGCGCGCCCACTTGCACGGGCATCACCCGGCTTGGCGGCACGCGCGAGCCGGTTTCGACGGGGGCTACCCCGATGCGTCCTACGGGTCTTACTCCGGGAGCTACTGAATTCCGTCGCACATTATCTGATGACGCCGGATAGGCAGCAGGGGTCTCGGCGTGGAACCGTCACACGCTCCTTGAGACTGCAGCGCGCGGAGGAGCCTTGGTAGCCTGGCCGCGTGTAAGTCCACGCCCGGCAGCGTTGCTCGCTTTTGCAGGTCGCCTCGCAACGGTCGCCCGAATTATCCGGCGAAACGTCGAGCGTCTTGTAGTCGCCGCCGGCCCGATTGATGCCGAATTCCACTTCGTTCGAGGCAGGTGCGTGCACGCCAGCGCCCTGAACGCCGGAGACGCAGCAGTCGTTTTTGACTCGGGCCGGAATGCTGCTCTTGAGCCCGCAAGCCGCCTGCGCGCCTTGCGGCGTCGGATAAGAGAAAGACCAGGCGCGGCAGCGCGTATCGTGCTCGCACCGCGACGCACACACGGCAGGATCGCCGGATTTCACGATGAAATGGGTGTAATCGCCGCCCGGCCGGTCGAACCCCACATCCGCACGCGCAACAAGCACGCTTTGACCCAGCGCCACGACCAGGCAAGCCACAAGCCGCCGCAGGCCTGCTCCGTCCAAGCGCATCCAAGGGAGACACCGAGCCGATCGCATGAAGGCTAGCCCTTACGGCGTTCCGTTCCCGCCCAATGATAATGGCTCAGCGGCGCCTCAGATAGCGCGATTCCTGAGGACCGAATCCGGGGCTGGGTGCTTCAGGCTACGCGTGACAGCCAACGACGCGGCTCTACGTCCGCAAGCTTGATCTGGATCAAGGTGCCAAGTCGACAAGAGCCATAGATAAAAATGCAATCTGCTGCTTCAGCCCACCTCGGGGAGAGAGCCAATGCCACAGGAAATACGGTCCAATGCGGAAAAACATTTCATTGTCTTCTTCCGTCTGACGATGGGGTGGACCTTCCTCTATGCGGCCATCCATCATTTCGGCGACGATAAATCTTACGGCGGCAATTCTCCTAGAAAGGCCTCCAAAGCTGCATTGAATTCTGCCGGCGCTTCCATCATCGTGAAGCGACGCGCACCCGTGATCCAAACCTCCTTGAAATTGGGGACGGCATGTAGAAGCTCCGGTCGGTCAGGCGAGGGATCGTCGCGTCCACAAATCCCGAGGATCGGGCAACTGATTCTGGAAACCGCGGGCACAAGATACGGCAGCGATGTATAGTATTCTCCACTTTCGACATAGTGGCCAGGTTGGTGCGATGCGAACATGTCGATCAGTTTTGATCTGACGGCTGTATCTTTCGGAAAGATTGGAAAAAGCCTTTCGTATTCCTGATCCATGTAGCTCTTGAGACCGTTACGTCCAAGCTCGTTGAGCTTTTTGAGCATCAGTAAGTGAAGATCGCCGAAGGACATAGTGTGTGTCTGCCGTCGTCGCTCCAGCAACGGATACCCGTCAAGTTCGTACCA
>JASHVC010000241.1 GCA_030039655.1 Xanthobacteraceae bacterium
CTCAACCTCCCGTCGAGGCGGGAAATGAGCGAAAAATCAGCGTGCGCCGTCACGGATCATATAACCGGCGCCGCGCACGGTATGCAAAAGCGGTTGCGTGAAGCCCTTGTCGATCTTGGAGCGCAACCGGGAGATGTGCACGTCAATCACATTGGTCTGCGGATCAAAATGGTAATCCCAAACGTTCTCCAGCAACATGGTACGGGTCACGACTTGGCCCGCGTGCCGCATCAGATATTCGAGCAGGCGGAATTCGCGCGGCTGCAGCTGCAGCTCCTGCCCACCGCGGGTGACTTCGTGCGAGAGCCGGTTGAGCTCAAGGTCGCCGACCCGATAGACGGTCTCTTCACCGCGGTTGCCGCGACGGCGCGCCAGCGCTTCGACGCGCGCCAATAATTCCGAGAACGCGTAAGGTTTGGATAGATAATCGTCACCACCGCTACGCAGCCCCTTCACGCGATCGTCCACCTGCCCGAGGGCCGAGAGAATGAGCACCGGCGTCTCGATGGACTTGGCGCGCAGCGCCGACACGATCGAGAGCCCGTCGCGCTTGGGCAGCATGCGGTCGATGATTAGGACATCGTACTGACCTTCGAAGGCGAGCGCCTGGCCCTCCTCGCCGTCGCTCGCCTGATCGGCGACGTGCCCGACCTCGCGAAACGCCTTGACCAGATAATCGGTCGCGTCGCGGTCATCCTCGATAATGAGAAGGCGCATGATCCAAAGCCACACTCAAAAGTCCAGAAGGCAAGGCGCGTGAAGACTTTCAGCGGGACCGCCTCGACTCACATGCCATCATATCGTCTTGGAAAGTTCGCTCGGCAATATCAGTGTCCACCCCAAGGTCCCGCCATCCCAAGGCTGCCCGCGTCACGGTTACCCTAGCCGGACGCGGTGGGACACACCCTTATGTAGCAAGGGGGTGGCGAGCGTCCGCTCGCCACCCCCGCTCCCAAACTCTACCCCGGCGGGGGCGACGGATACCGGGAGGCAGAGTTGGTATTCAGCGGGGACGGACCTTGCGACCCGTCCCCAGGAACGCCCGCCAGCGGGGGCGACAAATGCCGGCGGATCGCCCCTTCTCGTCAGGCGTTGCCAAGCGGCAGGGCAACGAATTTCGTGCCGCCGCTCGACTTCACTCTGAACAAAATCGTGTGCTTTCCATCCTTCTGTGCGTCGGAAACGCTCTTGCGGAATTCCGCCGGGGTCGTAACCGGCTTGCCGCCCACGTCGAGTATGACGTCGCCAACCTCGAGGCCGTGATCGGCAGCGACGCCGCCTTCGGCGATGGCCGTGACCACGACGCCGCTGGTGTCAGGTCCGGCAACCGAGCTTGCGGGCGCCACCGAGAAACCAAGCTTCGGCACGTCAACTTCCGAACTCCGGCCTGAGCGCGGCGCCGGCTCGTTGGACGCCTGCTTTTCGTTGGGCAGAGTGCCAAGGGTCACCGTAACGGTCTTCTGCTGGCCACTGTGGATGACATCGAGCGTCACCGAGGTGCCGGGCGCCATGGTGCCGATCCGCTTCGCTAGTTCGCGCGCGTCATGGACCGGTGTGCCATTGACTGAAACGATCACGTCACCGCTCTGGATCCCAGCCTTGGCCGCCGGACTATTGGCTTGCGGCTCGGCAACCAACGCACCAGTCGCCTGCTTCAAGCCCAAGCTGTCCGCAATTTCCGGGGTCACTGGCTGAATTTGTACGCCGATCCAACCGCGAGTGACGCTGCCCTTTTCGCGCAGCTGATTGACAACGTTCTTCACCGTGTCGGCCGGGATCGCAAACGCAATGCCAACCGAGCCGCCCGACGGCGAATAGATCGCCGTATTCACACCGATGACCTCGCCGTCCACGTCGAAGGTCGGGCCGCCGGAATTGCCCTTGTTGACCGGAGCATCGATCTGAATGAAGTCGTCGTAAGGTCCGGCGCCGATGTCGCGACCGCGGGCCGAGACGATGCCGGCCGTCACCGTGCCGCCAAGCCCGAACGGATTGCCCACCGCGAGAACCCAATCGCCAATGCGCGGTGTGCCGTCGGCAAGCTTCACAAACGGGAAATCCTTGCCGTCGACCTTGATCAGCGCCAAGTCGGTGCGCGGATCGGTACCAATGACCTTGGCGTCGTAGCTCTTGCCGTCGTCGGTGGTGACCTTCACGCTCTCCGCGTTCTGCACCACGTGATTGTTGGTGACCGCGTAGCCGTCAGCTGAAATGAAGAAGCCCGATCCCTGGCCGGTGATCACTTCAGGCCCGTTGGGAAGACTCGGAATATTGGGCATGCCGAACCGCCGGAAGAAACGCTCGAACGGCGAGCCCGGCGGGAAAGGAAGATCCTGGTCGCTATCCTTGTCCTTCAGATTCGAATTTGCCGGGCGCTCCATCTTGACGCGCACGGAAATCACGGCGGGCTTCACGTGGTCGACGATATCGGCGAATCCTACCGGCTTTTGCGCTAGCTGCTGAGCCTTCTCGCTCAAGTTCTGCGCCTGAGCCGAGGCACCCAGCAGATCGTGTTTTGGCGTAACGCCGGGTGCCGCCAGCAGAACCGCCGCGCCGAGGCCGGCCATCGCAGTCGCCAGCAGCGCAACGCGGCGCGCAGACAGTTTGCGGTGCAACGGCACATCCTTGCTGTTGGTTAGCTGCATTCCTTGTCTCCAAATCGTCGGGCCATCCAACGACGACGGCCGCCCCCGAGACCAGACGTGTTAACCGGCACCATGAAACAGAGCGCATTACCGGTTTCTGTCGGCTAAATTAAAGTTTGGTAATGTCGGATTGGGCCGAATTCTTCAGCCAAAACAGCTTGTTGGATGAAAGATCAAACGGTTGTCTGGCGAGCGAAAAGCCTAGCCGGAGGTCCCGGCATCGCCGCGCAGAATCTCAGCGAGCCGCGCCTCCTCCGCCGCCGTCAGACTCGGGGGAACGGTTTGCGCCGATGTCGCGCGGCGCCGGCGCTCCACCACGACGATCATGATGATGCCAAGCAGGACGAGTGCCGGCGGCGTGCCCCACAACGCGGCCGTATGCCAGGACAGCGGCGGCCGTAGCAGCACGAACTCGCCGTAGCGGGACACGAGGAAATTGATGATCTGCTGATCGCTGTCGCCAGCCTTCAACCGCTCGCGCACGAGAACCCGCAAATCATGGGCAAGCGGCGCTTCCGAATCGTCGATCGACTCGTTCTGGCACACCATGCAGCGCAATTCCCTGGAGATCGCGCGGGCGCGCGCCTCCAAAGCCGGGTCCGACAGAATCTCATCGGGCTGCACCGCCCATGACGGCGCCGAGGCCAAAAGCGCAATCAGAAAGACGAGCGGCTGCAAGAATCTTATCAGGTATTTCATGGCTTCACTCGGCGGCCTGCAGTGTGGGCTTTGCGGGTGCGGCCTTGGCTTTCGCGGGTCGCGGTGCACCGATGCGCAGTCGCCTGTCGGAAAGCGAGAGTGCGCCGCCGAAAAACATGAACATGGCGCCGATCCAGATCAGCAAAACGTGCGGCTTGAAATAGAGCCGCACGGGCACGCTGCCGTCTTTGTTCGGGTCGCCGAGTGACACGTAGATCTGGCTAACGCCGCGCGTCATCAGAGCCGCTTCGGTGGTCGACATTTCCCGAGCTGGGAAGCTGCGTCGGCTCGGCTCCATGGCGCCAATCAATTCGCCGTTGGTGCGAAACACGGTGAAATGCCCAACGACATCGCGATAGTTCGGCCCCGTTCGATTGATTAGGCCGTCGAAGGTCAGCCGATAATGGGCAATTTCGAGACTTTCTCCAGGCTTCACTTCCGCCAGACGTTCACTGCCCCAGGCGGTGACGCCGATGATGCCAAGCAGGGAAACGCCAATGCCGAAGTGCGCGAACGCCGTGCCCCAGGCCGATCGCGGCATCCCCAGAGCGCGCTGCAATGTTGCGCGCAGCGGTAACCGCAGAACCATAGTGCGCTCGACGATATCGGTGACCGCACCGGCCATAACGAACACGGCGATACCGACGCCGAACGGCGCCAGCACCGGACCGCCCCGAGTGATGGCAAACGCGGCTGCTACTGCAACTGCCGCAAGGATCGCGGCCACGAGGAGGCGTTGTGCGGCGCCTAGGAGATCGCCGCGTTTCCAACCCATCAGCGGCCCGAACGGCATCACGATCATGAGCGGGATGAAAAGCGGCCCGAATGTAGAATTAAAGAACGGCGGGCCGACGGAGATCTTATCGCCGGTCAAGGCTTCCAGCGCCAACGGATACAACGTACCGACAAATACGGTGGCGCAGGCGCTGACTAGAAACAGATTATTGAAGACCAGCGCGCCTTCACGCGAAATGGGAGCAAATAAGCCGCCCTGCTTGAGCAGCGGCGCCCGCCATGCATAGAGCGACAGCGC
>JASHVC010000242.1 GCA_030039655.1 Xanthobacteraceae bacterium
TGCGCCGGGCGCGTGTACAGCACTTTGCCGTCCGTGGTGCGTATGCGCTCGACCACGTGAGGCGTCAGCCCAAAGCCGCCATTGGCGAACGGCGCATAGGCTGACACGAGTTCGAACAGCGAAACTTCGGATGTACCCAGCGCGATCGAGGCGTTGGGCTCCAGCTGCGAGTCGATTCCCATACGGTAGGCGGTCCGAATGACCGCGGCCGGGCTGACTTCAAGCGTGAGCCGCACCGAGACGGTATTGAGCGAGTTCGCCAGCGCCTGGGTCAGCGTCACTGGACCGAAATATTCGTGCTCGAAATTTTCCGGCTTCCAGCCTCTCACCGCGATGGGCGCGTCCTCGCGCACCGTGTCGGGCGTGAGTCCGTGTTCAAGCGCGGTGAGATAGACGAACGGCTTGAATGTGGAGCCGGGCTGGCGCTTGGCCGATATGGCGCGGTCGAACTGACTCTCCTCGTAGCTCTTGCCGCCCACCAGAGCGCGCACGGTGCCGTCCGGGGTCATGGCGACCAGCGCGCCTTCGCTGACGCCGAGTTTTTCTCCGCGCTGGACGAGCCCGTCGATGAGCGCTTGCTCGGCGCTGGTTTGCAGCGTCGGATCGATCGAGGTATCGACCACGACGTCCTGGTCGATGTGGCCGACGAGGTCGTTGAGCGCGTCCATGACCCAATCGGCGACGTAGTTGACCGAGCCGCCACCGGTCGGTTGCTTGGCGCGCGCGGGATGAAGCAGCGCCAGCTTGCCGGCCTCGGGGCTGATCATGCGCTGATCCACCATGGCATCGATGACCAGTTGAGCGCGGCGCTCGGCGCCGTCGGGATTGCGTGTGGGCGCGAGCCGCGACGGCGATTGCACGAGACCGGCCAGCATGGCGGCCTCGGGTACAGTTAACTGCCGCGCCGATTTTCCGAAGTAGCGCTGCGCCGCCGCTTCGACCCCATAGGCGCCAGCGCCGAAATAGACGCGATTGAGATAAAGCTCGAGAATTTGCGGCTTGGAGTATTTGTGTTCGAGCCAGAGTGCGAGCACCACCTCCTGCAGTTTGCGGGTGAGGGTGCGTTCCTGGGTCAGAAACAAATTCTTGGCGAGCTGCTGGGTGATGGTCGATCCGCCCTGTGCGGCGCCGCGATGGAGTACATCGCGGATGGCCGCGCGCAGGATACCCAACGGATCGATACCGTGATGCTTGTAGAAGCGGCGGTCCTCGATGGCGACGAACGCGTTCGGCACGTAGACCGGCAATTCGCGCATCGGTACCGCGGCGCCGCCCATGTCGCCGCGCGTGGCGAGCGTTGCGCCGTTGAGGCCGAGGATGAGCGTCGACGGCGGGCGCTTCGGAATCTCCAGTGACTGGATCGGCGGCAGATGAACGCCGATCCAAACAACCGTACCGATGCCGGCGATCAGAACCCAAAGAGAGAAGACTGCGCCCCAGTAGATCAGGCGGCCGAAACCGGAGCGGCCTTTTTTGCCGCCGCCACTGCGTGCACGTGTTTGCCGGGGCCCTTCATCGTCGCGGCGCCTGCGCGAGGATCGCCCGCCAGGCGGGCCGCCGATACGATCCTGGGGCCGCATCCGCAGTTCAAGGCTTGCGGTGCCGCGCGCCCGCTTCCGGCCGCCCTGTCCCCACGCCATGTCCCATCCTCGGCGCGTGTTCCGCGCCGAATCAAGGGTAGGCAGCCCAGTTTAAGGGGGGGTTACTCGTCCTTTTACCGCGGCGGTACGGGCGAGCGAACGGGTGGTGTTTCAACCTGCCGCGCTTTCCTTCGCGGGCTTTGCTTCGCCGTTCGGCGCAGTGAACAGCGCCAGCAGCGGGCGTTTTATCGCCGCCTGCCGCGTCGGGGTCGCGATCTGGGCGCCGGTCAGGTCGGTGACATAGAAGACGTCGACCACGCGCTCGCCGAAGGTCGCCACGTGCGCGGAGGCGATATTCAGATTCAGCTTGGAGAGCGTTGTCGTCAGTTCGTACAGGAGACCGGGCCGGTCGAGGCCGGTGACTTCCACCACGGTGTAGCGCGCCGACCACTGATTGTTGATGGTCACTTCGGCTTCAATGGCGAAAGCCTTGAGGCGTCCTTTGGGCGGCGCGCGCTTGGCGATGACTTCGGGCAGCTTGATCTGGCCGCGCAGCGCCTTCTCGATCAAGTCGCCGATGCGCGCGGCGCGGCGCGCTTCGTCCTCGTCGCGTTCGAACTCGCGCGAGATCGAAATGGTGTCCAGCGCCAGGCCGTCCGTTGTCGTATAAATCTGGGCGTCGACGATGTTGGCGCCGGCCAGTGCGCACGCGCCGGCGATGACCGACAGCAGCCACGGATGATCGGGCGTGAAGATGGTGAGTTCGGTGACGCCACGCGCCTCATCGAAGCCGACGCTTGTTGATAGACGCTTGCCGGCCTGTTCGGCCCCGCGCACGAAACGCGCTTGCGCCACTTTGTGCGGCAGGTCGACCTTGAGCCAGTAGGCCGGATAGTGGCGGCTGATATAGGTGTCGCGATCCGGCTCCGGCCAGTCGGCAAGCTCGGCGCGGAATTCTGCCTGGGCGGCGGCCACGCGCTGGGCACGGTTGACCTCGGAGAAGCCGCCGGTGAGGACCGGTTCGGTCTCGTAATAGAGCGTGCGCAACAGTTGCGCCTTCCATCCGTTCCACACGCCCGGCCCGACAGCGCGAATGTCGGCGGTGGTGAGGATGGTGAGCAGCTTCATCCGCTCCAACGATTGCACGACGGCGGCAAAATTTTCGATGGTCTTGCGGTCGGACAGATCGCGCGACTGCGCCACCGTCGACATCACCAGATGAACCTCGACCAGCCAGGCGACGAGCTCGGTGTCGGAGGCATTGAGCCCCAGGCGCGGGCACAACCGCCGCGCAATGCGCGCGCCGACGATCGAATGGTCCTCGATCCGGCCCTTGGCGATATCGTGCAGGAACAGCGCCACGTACAGCACGGTGCGGTGGTGCGGTTGAATCGTGCCCATCAGCTCGCTGGCCAGCGCGAAGGCGGGATTTTCGCCGCGTTCGATTTCGTCGAGCACCCCGATGCAGCGGATGAGATGCTCATCGACCGTGTAGTGGTGATACATGTTGAACTGCATCATCGCCACGATGCGGCCGAACGCGCGCACGAACTCGCCGAGCACGCCGACTTCGTTCATGCGCCGCAGCACGATCTCGGGGGCGTTCTTCGATGTCAGAATCTCGAGAAACAGCCGGTTCGCTTCCTCGTCCTCACGTACGTCCTTGTCGATCAGGTTGAGCGAACGGTTGGCGGCGCGCATGGCGTCGGGGTGGAATGCGAGATTGTGCTTCTGCGCTAGATGAAACAAACGGATCAGATTGACCGGATCGCGCCGGAAGACATTGGGCCGCGCGATGTTGATGCGGTTGTTGTCAACGATGAAATCGTCGGTCTCGCTCAGCGTTCGGCGGGTCTTCGCTGGGCGTAGCCGGGCAATAAAGCGGCTCAGCACCGGCGCGGGTTTTTCCTGCCGCTCTTCGAGGCCCGCGCACAGGATCGCGGTCAGATCGCCGACGTGCTTGGCCGTGAGGAAGTAGTGTTTCATGAACCGCTCGACGTCCTGCAGGCCCGGATGCTCGGTGTAGCCGAGCCGCACCGCGATCTCGCGTTGGAAGTCGAACGACAGCCGCTCTTCGGCGCGGCCGGCGACAAAGTGCATGTTGCAGCGGACCGACCACAGGAAGTCCTCGCAGCGGCGGAACATCCTGTATTCATCCGGCGCAAAGACCCCGTGGTCGATCAATTCCTCCGGTTCGCGCACCCGATAGACATATTTGGCGATCCAGAACAACGTATGAAGATCGCGCAGGCCGCCCTTGCCGTCCTTGACGTTGGGCTCGACCAGATAACGCGATTGCCCGACGCGGCGGTGGCGCTCCTCCCGCTCGGCAAGCTTGGCGGCGACGAAGGCCGGCGCCGTTCCCTGTACCACCTCCTTGTCGAACGCGACGGTCAGCCCTTCAAAGAGTTTGGCGTCGCCGAGCAGATGCCGCGCTTCGAGCAGCGCGGTCCGAATGGTCATGTCGGCCTTCGCTTGGCGGATGCATTCGCTGACCGAACGCGTCGCGTGGCCGACTTTCAGCCCCATGTCCCACAGGCAATAAAGCAGCGCCTCGGCGACGGACTCGCCCCACGCGGTCTGCTTGTAGGGCAGCAGAAAGAGCAGATCGATGTCGGAGCCCGGCGCCAATAGGCCGCGGCCGTAACCGCCGGTCGCCACGATGGCCATCCGTTCGGCTTCCGAAGGCACCTGCGATGGATAAAGGGTCTGGCCGACGAATTCGTACAGGATGCGGATGATTTCATCCTGCACCTGGCACAGCCGTTCGGCGCAGCGGCGGCCGTGCCGGTCTTTCAGCAGCAGGCGCTCAGCCTCGGCGCGCGCTTGCATGAGCGCCGCCTTCAGGCGCTGCGCCACCGCCGTGCGCAGTTCGCGCTCGCGCCCTGCGTGGGTCTCGGCGAGTTTTTCGAGATCGGCACGGATAGCCGCAGTGTCGATCAATTCGACGGTGTGGTGCGCGGAACGCGGTGTGTCGAGCATCTGATAACGCATAGCGGAGAGCGTCCGCGCTGTCATTGTGCGGTGCGCACCTCGGCGAGGGAAAGCCGGATCACGCCGCGCCGATGTCTGAAAAATTAAATTCCACACTGATAATATTATGTAGTATTTATTTTCTATTGACCCAGGCCGGAGCCTCTTTTAGAGAATAAACGTAGCGCCGATTTGAGCGAGCAGCTTGCGGGCGCTGAATAAATGCAGCTAAAGCGCGGGGCCTGCCCCGTCGCCTCGCTGATGGCGGGCCGGAATTTCCCGCCTCCATATCTGTGATCGCGCCGCGCTTACGTGCTGGCCGATCCAAGCTCGGAGGTTGTCATGCTCTCACGTCGTGGTTTTTTGATTGGAGCCGCTGGAGCGAGCGTCGTGCCGCTTCGGCTTGCCCGCGCGGCCGCAAAGCCGAGCGAAATCCGCATCGATTGGGCGACCTACAATCCGGTCTCCATGGTGCTCAAGCAGCAAGGTCTCCTGGAAAAGGAATTCGCCGCCGACGGCATCGGCGTGCGCTGGGTACAGACGCTCGGCTCCAACAAGGCGCTGGAATTTCTCAACGCCGGTTCGATCGATTTCGGCTCAACCGCAGGCTCGGCGGCGCTGCTGAGCAAGATCAACAGCAATCCGATCAAATCGATTTACGTCTATTCCAGGCCGGAATGGACCGCGCTGGTGACGCGCAAGGATTCCCCGATCAACAAGATCGAGGAACTTAAGGGCAAGCGCGTCGCCGTCACGCGCGGCACCGATCCGCACATCTTTCTGGTACGCGCGCTGCTGTCAGTGGGCTTGACCGAGCACGACATCAGCGAAGTGCTGCTGCAGCATCCCGACGGCAAGACCGCGCTCATTCGCGGGGACGTCGATGCCTGGGCCGGCCTCGATCCGATGATGGCGCAGGCCCAGGTCGAGGACGGCGCGCGGCTATTCTACCGCAACAAGGACGCCAACACCTACGGCATCCTCAATTCGCGCGAGGAGTTCCTGAAAGATTATCCTGAGCTGACGCGGCGCGTGCTCGCGGTCTACGAACAAGCGCGCAAATATTGCCTCGGCCATTACCAGGACGAGAAACGCGTCTTCATAGACGTAACCAAGCTGCCCAGCGACGTGGTCGACATCCAGCTCAAGGAGCGGACCGATCTGACCTTCAACCGGATCGGGCCGCAGCAGCGCGACACTATCCTGGAGGCCGGGTTGGCGCTGCAGAAGGCCGGCGTCATTCCGGCTAACGTCGATGTGAAAAAGGCGCTCGACGATCTGATCGACGACCAATATGTCGCGGCGTAGTCGTCATTGCGCCTCGCAATGACGGAATCACGCATTGCATTTGTGTAGGCCTCCATGTCTGCTGTGGGCATGACCGTTGCGGCCGAAGGCGCCGCCCCGCAAGCGCAGCGGGCGGCTTCCAACAACTGGGCGCGGCTGGCGCGCCCGGCGCTTGGGCTCGTGCTGCCTGTGGCGCTTGGTGTGGTGTGGGAATTCGTCGTGCGCATGGGCTGGGCGAGCGGCCGCTTGGCGCCGCCGCCGTCGGTGATCTTTGCGGAATTTGTTGATCTGGCGCGCAGCGGCGATTTGCAGCGCAACACGCTGGTGACCCTGGCCCGGGTCGCGGCCGGCTTCGGCATCGGCGTCACTGTCGCGACGATCGTGGGCGCGGCCGCGGGCTATTCGCCGCTGGTGCGGCGCTTGCTCGATCCCAGCCTGCAGGCGCTGCGCGCGATCCCGTCCATTGCCTGGGTGCCGCTGTTTGTCCTCTGGCTTGGCATTTATGAAGGCTCGAAGGTGACGCTGATCGCGGTCGGCGTGTTCTTCCCAGTCTATCTCGGGCTGATGGGCGCGATTCAATCGGTCGATCGCAAGCTCGTGGAAGTCGGCCGCGCCTTCCGGCTGTCCGGTTTTGCGATGGTGCGGCGAATCCTGCTGCCGGCCGTGATGCCCGCTTACGTGATTTCGCTGCGCTCAGGTCTCGGCCTTGGCTGGATGTTCGT
>JASHVC010000243.1 GCA_030039655.1 Xanthobacteraceae bacterium
TTCTGCGCGGAGCTGGCTCGGTACCACGGTGGATGAGATGCGGCGCCGGCGGGACGCGCAGTCATGCATCTGTCACGCAGTGGCGGGGATTTCCGACTGATTCTCAGTGAACGGGCTCGGAAACATCGGCATTTCTGCCACACGATGTTCATAACCGATTGAATCCTTTCGCTGACTCACGGTGATCACAGCGTGCAGCCGCCAGGGTGACTTCACGCCCCATTCATCGAACAACCTTGCATCTCTTGAGACTGGCGACCTCGGCCGATAACCTTGGGTCATGGCGGGGGGTTGGGTCCAGCGTTTGCTCCGCGCGGGGCGCGCCCTTGCCGGCGCCGCCCTGCTGGCTGGCTGCGCCGAAGTCATCCACAACGAACCCGTCAACCAGCCGCTCACCGGCAACATCAAGCAGGCCGATCTCGAACTCGGCCGTGGCACAGGGTCCGATTACGACGACACCATCGTGGCGTTGTCATTTTCTGGCGGCGGCTCGCGGGCTGCGGCTTTTTCCCTGGGCGTACTGCAGGGCTTCGACGAAACGCGGGTGCGCACCGCACGCGGCACGGAATCCCTGCTTGATCACGTCGACTTTGTCTCCGGCGTCTCGGGCGGTTCGATCATCGCCGCCTATTACGGGATCAAGAAACGTCAGGCGTTGGTCGACTTCAAGGAACGCTTCCTGCTGCGTAATCCCGAGGAGTCGCTGCAGACGCGGCTCTCCCTCGGCAGCATCCTCCGCGGGCTGCGCGGAGGCGTGAACGACACCACGGAGTTTCCGCGCTGGCTTGACACGAACCTCTACGAAGGTGCGCGCTTCAGCAGCATGTTTGCGTCGCGGCCGCGCGTCTGGATCAACGCTTCCGACATTTATAGCCGCACGCCGTTTGTCTTTGGCCAAACCACATTCGGCGCGTTGTGCAGCGATCTGTCCGACTATCCGGTGTCGCTTGCGGTCGCGGCCTCCGCAGCGGTGCCGGTGGTGTTCACGCCGGTGGTGATCCAGAATTTTCCCGGCGCTTGTCCGGTCCCGCTGCCTGATTGGGTCACGCGTGTGCGCAACAACCAGGATGCGCCTCCGCTTCTTAAAATCTACGCCGATGCGCTGCAGCGTTACCACGACGGCAGCATCAAGTACGTGAAACTGCTCGACGGCGGCCTGGTCGACGATTACGGGCTCGCAGGTCTCACCCTGGCGCGGCTCGCTTCCACCACGCCTTATGGTCCGCTTGGTCCGGCCGAGGCGGTCAAATTACGGCGGCTATTGGTTCTGGTTGTGGACGCCGGCCGGGCACCGTCTGGAGAGTGGGCACAGACCGTGGCCGGCCCCGCCGGTGTCGAATTGATTACGGCCGCGTCTGATACGGCGACGGAATCTGGTGCAGTCGGCAGCTACGCGGCCTTTGCGGACACGATGGACCGGTGGAAAAGGACGCTGATCAGCTGGCGTTGCCAGCTCTCGGCCGCCGATCGCGTCCGATACCACGCGCCGCCCGGATGGAATTGCAGAGACGTAGAGCTCTTCATGGGCCGCGTGGCCTTCGAGCAATTGGGGCCTGAGCGCGCGGCAGCGCTCAACGCGGTCGAGACCAGGTTCAAGCTGCCACCCGATCAGGTCGACATGCTGATCTCCGCTGGTCGAGATGCGCTCGGCACCAGCAACGTCTTTCACGCCTTCCTCAAGTCTCTGCCGCACGCGCCGACGGTGGCGATGCCGCTGGCGGTCCTGCACGAGGCGCGGGCGGAAGGACCTCCTTGATTCGTACGGCAATCGAGCGTTGAATTTCGCCGAGCGTTGCGGCCCGCCATTCCAACAAAGCGGCGGCGACTCGCGGCGCAGGAGGAAACGTTATGACCGGCATGGAACGGCGCGCCTTCATGCAGGGCGCGGGGCTCGGCACGCTCGCCTTCATGGTTAACGGCGTAGAAATCATGCTCACGCCGCGGCAAGCGCAGGCGCAGGGCGTGCCGCTACGGACGCTGAGCGCTGATGAGGCGGCGACGCTTGATGCTGTGGGCGAGACGCTCGTTCCCGGCGCTAAGGCCGCGGGCGTTACCAATTTCGTCGATCAGCAAATCTCCGTTCCAGCCGATGAAGCGCTACTCGGTGCGCGCATTCTCAACATGCGGCCGCCATTTGCGAACTTCTATCGCGCGGCGCTTGGTTCGATCGATGCCGTGAGCAACAAGACCAAAGGCCGCAAGTTCGCGGAGCTCTCAGGCGACGAGCAGCACGAGTTCGTCAGTCAGATGCGGCAGAACAAGATCGACGGTTGGCAAGGGCCGCCCGGCCCGTTCGTCTATACGGTACTGCGCGGCGATGCGGTCGATGTCGTGTACGCCACCATGGAAGGCTACGCCGCGCTCGGCGTGCCCTACATGCCCCACATCGCGCCAACGAAGAAGTGGTGAGGAGAGAGCGCCATGGCAAACGAAAAAGTCGATGCCGTCATTGTTGGCGCCGGCGCTTCCGGCTCGGTCTACGCCTCCGTTCTGGCCAAAGCGCGCAAGAAAGTTGTCCTTCTCGACAACGGCCCGGATTGGCAGCTCAGCGACCTCATCAGCTCCGACATCTGGGGCCGCCGGGTGAAGCCCGCCGGGCCGCCGGTGTTGCTCGAAGGCAAAAACCCATTCGGCTATGTCGGCCAGGCGGGCTGGGGCGTCGGCGGTGCGGCGCTGCACTACTTCGCCAATTTCCCGCGCTATCTACCAACCGACTACAAGATGAAGAGCGAGCACAATCGCGGACACGATTGGCCGATCGCCTACGAGGACGTGGCGCCCTTCTACGACAAGGTGGCGGCCGATATCGGCGTTTCGGGTGACGCCAAGGCTGAGGAACGCTGGCGCCCGGCTGGTGCGCCCTATCCGATGCCGCCGATGAAAACGTTCCCGAACGGCGAGGTCTGGCTCAAAGCCGCCGAGGCCAATGGGATTCATCTGGTGCCGACCGCAGTCGGCATGACCTCGACCGAATTCAAGGGCCGCCCGGCCTGCATCTACGACGGCTGGTGCCACGTCGGCTGTCCGACCGGCGCGCTCGCGAATCCAGTGGTGACCTATCTCGGTGAGGCCCGAAAGGCCAAGGCCGAGGTGCGGGCGCATTCGACCGTCACCCGTGTCCTTACCAATCAGGAGGGCACCCGTGTCACCGGCGTCGAATATTTCGACGCGCAAAAGCAACGCCAGGTGCAGGAGGCAAGCGTCGTCATCCTGGCCGCCTGGTCGGCGCAGAATCCGCGCATTCTCCTAAACTCGGCGACCGACAAGCATCCGGATGGCCTCGCCAACAAGAACAAGCTCGTCGGCAAGTTCATGATGACGCATCACATCGCCGGCACCTGGGCGCTGTTTGACGAAGACATCACGCCACATCTAGGCACGGTGGGCGCGCAGTTCATGTCCTACGATCGCTATCCCAAGACGAGCTACCAGGGCGCCTTCGGTTCATCGTTCATCGTCACCGGCGCGGCGATGAAGACCAACGATTTTGCCCAAGCGCGGGGCGATCTGTTCGGCAAGGACCTCGCCGTTTTCATGAAACGTGCCGCGCGCGGATTGACGCGGTTCACCATCTTCGGCGAAGACCTGCCGCAGCTTGAAAATCGTGTCGAGCTCGCCAGCGACAAGGACGAGTTCGGCATGCCGCTCGCGCGCCTGACCCACAGTTTCAACGACGACGGCATCGCGCTGTGGAACGCCAACTTCGATCAAGGCATGAAGATCGCCAAGGCGACGAACGCCAAGGAAACCTGGCCGGGCAAGGGCCCCGTGGTGCCGACCAGCCACTTGCACGGCGGAGCCATCATGGGAACCGATGCGTCGAACTCGGTGACCAACAGCTTCGGCCAGACCCACGAAGTCGCCAACCTGTGGATGGCCGGGCCGTGCATTTTCCCGACCGAAGGCGCATCGAACCCGACCTACACGATTTTCGCCGTGTCGCTGCGCGGCGCCGAGCATTTGGCGGAGCACTGGGGGAGCGTGGCGGGGTGAATCTTCTCCTCCCGCGTTTGCACGGCGGATGATGAAATAGTTACTCTGCCGCTTGCTTCGTATGCCCGAGCCGCTTGTTGAGCGTGTCGAGTAGCGACTCCGCGGCTTCGGCGATCACGGTGCCGGGCGGGAAGATGGCTTCGGCGCCGGCAGCTTTGAGTGCGTCGTAATCCTGCGGCGGCACCACGCCCCCGACCACGACTAGAATGTCCGGCCGGCCGAGGCGTTCGAGTTCGGCCTTGAGTTCCGGCACCAGCGTCAGATGCGCGGCGGCAAGCGAGGAGATGCCAAGGATGTGCACGTCGTTCTCAACCGCCTGCCGCGCGGCTTCCTCCGGAGTAGCAAACAGCGGCCCGATATCGACGTCGAAGCCGAGGTCGGCGAAGGCCGAGGCGATGACCTTTTGGCCGCGGTCGTGGCCGTCCTGGCCGATCTTGGCGACCAGGATGCGTGGGCGGCGGCCTTCGTTGTCTTCGAATTCGGCCACGCGTTTGAGCACCCGCTCGACGGTATTCGCCATGCCGACCTCCCGCCGATAGACGCCGGAAATCGCCTTGATCTCGGCCTGATGGCGGCCAAAGATCTGCTCCAGCGCCAATGATATTTCGCCCACCGTCGCCTTGGCGCGCGCCGCGTCGATGGCAAGCGCCAGAAGATTGCCGTTGCCGCCGTCGGCGTTGCGCGTGAGCGTAGCGAGCGCATCGGCAACCGCCTTCTGGTCGCGCTCGCGCTTGAGCCGCCCGAGTTTGTCGATCTGCAACTGGCGCACGGCGCTGTTGTCGACCTTGAGGATATCGATGGGTGCTTCTTCGCTTGGTCGGTATTTGTTGACGCCGATCACAGCCTGCGCTCCGGAATCGATGCGCGCTTGTGTGCGCGCGGCGGCCTCCTCGATGCGCAGCTTGGGTAGGCCAGCCTCGTTGGCCCGCGTCATGCCGCCAATGTTCTCGACCTCTTCGATGTGCGCCCATGTCCGGGTAGCGAGTTCGTGGGTGAGCCGCTCGACGTAGAACGATCCGCCCCACGGATCGATGGTCCGCGTTGTGCCGCTCTCGCGCTGCAGGACGATCTGGGTGTTGCGTGCGATCCGGGCAGAAAAGTCGGTCGGCAGGGCAAGCGCCTCATCGAGGGCATTGGTGTGCAGCGATTGGGTGCCTCCCTGCGTCGCAGCCATTGCCTCGATGGCTGTGCGCGCCACATTGTTGAACACGTCCTGCGCCGCGAGCGACCAGCCCGAGGTCTGGCAATGGGTGCGCAGCATAAGCGAGCGCTCGTCGCGCGGATTGAACGGCTTCATCAGCTTCGCCCACAGCACGCGTGCGGCGCGCAGCTTTGCGATCTCCATGAAGTAATTCATGCCGATGCCGAAGAAAAACGACAGCCGCGGCGCGAAGCGATCGACGTCGAGCCCGGCCTTGAGTCCGGCGCGCACGTATTCGACGCCGTCGGCGAGCGTGTAGGCAAGCTCGAGGTCGGCGGTCGCTCCCGCCTCCTGCATGTGATAGCCGGAGATCGAGATGGAATTGAATTTCGGCATATGCGCCGATGTATAGGAGAAAATGTCGGAGATGATGCGCAGCGACGGCTTGGGCGGATAGATGTAGGTATTGCGCACCATGAACTCTTTCAGAATGTCGTTCTGAATGGTGCCCGAAAGTTTCTCCGGCGGCACGCCTTGCTCCTCGGCCGCCACGATGTAGAGGGCTAATACCGGCAGCACGGCGCCGTTCATAGTCATCGATACCGACATCTGGTCGAGCGGAATGCCGGCGAACAGCGTGCGCATGTCGTAGATCGAGTCGATCGCCACGCCCGCCATGCCCACGTCGCCGGATACGCGCGGATGGTCGCTGTCGTAGCCGCGATGGGTGGCGAGATCGAACGCGATGGACAGGCCTTTTTGCCCGGCCGCCAGATTGCGCCGATAGAACGCGTTCGAATCCTCGGCGGTGGAAAAGCCGGCATATTGCCGGATGGTCCACGGCTGGGTGACGTACATGGTGGGGTAGGGGCCGCGCAGATAGGGTGCGATGCCGGGATACGTATCGAGCGCATCGAGGCCGGAAACGTCAGCCGGCTCGTAGAGCGGCTTTACGGCGATGCCTTCGGGCGTGAGCCAGGGAGCGCCAGCGGAGTCGCCGACGTCGATTTTGGCATCGGCAAAATCTACCCGAGAAAAGTCCGGGATGCGGCTCATTAGACCTTATAACCTCTCGGCGCGGCGCTGTTCCCGGTCGTCGCCGCGGCGCTGCAAGATTCAAGCAAGCCGTTTATATATCATACTCGGCGGCCAACGTCGCGCACCCCTAGCGTCAGTCGACCTGCAGCCTCAGACGCTCGATTACAGGTTTGACCTGCAAATAGTTACTTTCCAGGAAGGCGGCCAATTGCTCGGGCGTATTCGACTGCGCCTCAAAGCCGCGGATGTGGAGTGCCTTTTGGTACTCGGCACCAGCCGCGACCTTGGCCATATCGTCGTGTACTTTCTTGACGATCGCCGGCGGTGTGCCGCTTGTCGCCTCGACAGCGAACCACAGACTGTAGTCCATCTTCGGCATGCCGAGCTCGGCGAACGTTGGCACGTCCGGGAGGGTATCGGTACGATTTGGGGCAGTGACCGCGAGGCCGCGCACTGTGCCGGCCTTGACGAACGGCACTGCCGTCGAGATTCCCACCATGAACATGGCGACGTCGCCGGAGATCAGCGCAGCAATCGACTGCTGCGAGGAGCCAGGATAGGGCACGTGAGTCATCTTGAGGCCGGCCATGGAGAGGAACACTTCGGCTGCAAGATGGGGCGCACTGCCGACGCCAATGGAAGCAAAATTGTATTTGCCGGGATTGTCTCGTACGAAGGCGGTGAAGTCTTTCAGGTTGGTCACGGGCAGCTTGGGGCTCGCGAGCAGGATTTGGTAGCCCACCGCCATCATCGAGATCGGCGCGAAGTCGGACTTCCAGTCATACGGCAAATGCCGGTGCAGCGTCGCCGCGATCGTCAGCGGACCATCGGTAGCGAGGTAAAGGGTGTAGCCGTCGGGCTGCGATTTTGCCGCCGCTTCGGTGCCGATCAACCCGCCGGCGCCGGGTTTGTTTTCGATGACGACTTGCTGGCCCCATAGTTTGGACAATTGCTCACCGAGCAACCGCGCCAAGAGATCGCCGCTGCCGCCCCCGGCATAGGGAACGATCAGATGCACCGGCCGCGACGGGTAGTCTTCCGCCAGCGCGGTTGACGCAGCAAAGGGCGCCGACGCTAATCCGAGTCCAAGCCGATTGAGATCACGTCGCGTGAGCGCCACGTTGCGCCCTCCATGTCCAGTGTTTAGCCGTGTGCCGCGATCCGGCCCGCGCCGTTGCGCAGCGTTTCCATCAGGCGCCCGTTGCCTGCGAGCGGATCGTTGATACCGAGAACGCGGAACGCCTCCCAGTGATCGGCATGCGCTCCGCTGACGACCGGAACGCCGCATTCGGCTTCGATGATTGGAGCAGCATCAGCGGCCGCCCACTGATTACAGGGGATGTAGATGCCATCCGCCTTCGGGGCTGTGCGTAGTGTGCGTTCGGCGACTGCTGCAATGTGTGCCGGCGTCACGTCCTGTAGCCGCTTGAACACCACGTCTTCGGTGTGCTCGGCGGCAATGTTGAAGCCGCCCGCCTTGAGGAAGGTCAGCGCCGACTGATGCAGGTCGTGCGGATAGGGTGAGACCACGACGACATCTTTAATGCCGAGCTGAGCGAGCGCCCGAATGGCCGATCGGATGCTGGTCGATGCTGGCAAGCCTGTGGCATCGGTGATGATCTTGACGATCTCTTCTTCAAAGCCCTTGCCTCGGGTTGTCACCACGGGCATGCCGCAATGCATAATATAATCGACATCGCGTGAAGCGAGATACTTCGACAGCATGACCAGCGGATCGATTACCGCTTGCTTGAAGTTCTCCTTGTTCCAGTGCTCCACGTTGGAGGTGATCGCGCAGATCGAAACGCCGTCGGGGGCCATCTTGTAGAAGTCGTGGCACGCCGTTTCCATCACGGTTGGACTGAGGACGCCGATACGTTTTCGCCAGCCGAGGGGTTGGTCCGGTCTGCTCATGGGCCGCCTGTTCTTATCGTTGCACGGCCGCAGTCTGATGGGTTTGCCGCTACCTAGCAATGAGACCAAGGGCCGCTGTCAGCATATCCAGCGCGTCGCATCCGGCGTAGATAAAGGTTTGCACGCCGGCATCGCGGTATTGCGCTTCGCGCTCGCCCGGACGCCCGGCGAGATAAATGTGCCGGGCGCCTGCGCCCTTGAGCATCGCGGCCCCCACTGCAGCCTCGCTTTCATAAGCGTGGTCCGCTCCGCATAGACAGGCGATGGCGGCGCCTGATGCCTTGAAGGCGCGATCGAGTGCGGCGAAGTCTTCCGTGCCGCTGACAGCTTCTATGCCGCCGGCTTCGAAGAAGTTTTTGGCGAACGTCGCGCGCGGGGTGAAATCGGCAGCCTTGCCGAGCGTGGCAAGGAATATCTTTGGGGGCGTACCGGATCGAGCCAGGAATTCGTCTGACGCGTCACGCAGCCGCTCGAACGGCTCCGCGAGCCGCATGCTTTTCAACGGCGTTGAAGTGGGGGCGGTCTCGCCGTCTTTCCTGGGTGTTGCGGGCATGACGTGAAGAACGGCAGGCGCAACTTCGTGGATATTGGGAAACTCGTTGGTGCCGGTGAGAATGTCGGTGCGGCGCGCTATGGCAATTTGCCGCTCGGCGCGCACGGCCGCCACCTTTTGCTGGATCGTGCCGGCCTCCAGTGCGGCCCAGACGCCGCCAGACTTTTCGATCAGCTGAAAGAGTGACCACGCTGTCGCGCAGAGTTGCTGAGTTACAGCTTCGAGCGCGCCCGAGCCGCCAGCGGGATCGGAAACGCGGGCGAGGTTTGACTCCTCGAGAAGGACGAGTTGGATGTTGCGTGCTATCCGCCGGGCAAACGCATCGGGAAGACCGACCGCCGCGGTGTGTGGCAGCACCGAAATGGTGTCGGCGCCACCGAGGCCGGCTGCGGCGACTGCGACTGAGGTACGCAGCACATTCGAATACGGATCGCGCTGCGTCATCATGCGCCACGCGGTCTCGGCGGCGACCACGGCGGCCTTCGGCGTCAAACCGCACGCTGCCTCAACGCGCGCCCATAATTTCCGCAGCGCACGAAATTTGGCCATGGTGAGAAACTGGTCGGCATCCGCGGACAGCCGGAAATAGACCGCGTCGCGAGCGGCTTCGAGGGGCATGCCGCTTGCCTCCAGCGCGCGCAGATAGGACACCGCACATGCCAGCGTAAAGGCAAGCTCCTGCGCCTCGGAGCCGCAGGCGTTATGAATGATGCGCCCGTCGGCCACGGCGAGCGGTCCGCGGAATCCCTCGGCGGCAAACTCGCCGGCCAAACCTGCAAACACTTGCGAGAGTTTCGCCCAGGGCAGGGGAGCGCGGCCCGTGACAGCAAATCCGCCCACCGGATTGATGCCGGGACGCAGATCAACCGACGATGGCGCGAAGCCGCGACTCTTGATCAGCGCAGCGACCGTGCGTGCCGCATCGCGTGCTGATTGACTGAGATTGAGATCGATCGCGATGCCAGCGTCGAACTCCACGCCCTCGAACACGCGTCCGAGCGTTGCGGCCGAACTGTCGATGCCGAAGCCATTCGCGGTCACTGAGCCGGCGAACACCAGCGCCAAGCCCGTCGCCCCGTTCTGCAAATCTTCGAGCACTTGCGCGTTGGCAGCCGCCGGGTCGGGATGGTCGACCCGCTGCATCAGCGTCCAGGGAGCGCTCGGCGCCCGGCTCGTGACCGGCTGCGCGTTGCCAGCGCGTTCATAAAGCGGCTCGATGGTCAGCCCGTCGCGAGTTCGGCTTTCCAACCGATCGAACGGTGCGCCCTTGAGCACGGCGTCGACGAGTTTGCGCCATTGCTCCCGCGTTGACGCGGGAAAGCCGGCGGATAGCGACAGGCTTTTTTCCTGCTCCGTCATCGTCTCAAAATGCCACGGGCGGGCCGGTGGGGCCAACATGGCAGGTCGTGCAAATGGTATGCCGTGCCGACCCTCTACTGTGTGGCCAACTTTTCAATGCCGTTGGCGTCGACCCGCACGAGCGCATCGCGTATCCGGATCCCGGCAATAATTCGATCGGACGCGATCTCGGCGAGCGGTACCAGCACGAACGCGCGGTCGAACATGTAGGGATGCGGAAGCGTGAGATCGGGGTCATTCAGCTCAACGTCGTCGTAAGCGAGGATGTCGAGGTCAATGGGGCGGGGTCCCCAATGACGCTCGCGGGCGGAGTCACGCTCGAGCGCGCGTTCGGTCGCTTTTGTACGGGTCAGCAACTCGTGTGGTGACAAAGAGGTCGTGACCGCAATGGCTGCGTTGATGAAGGGGGGTTGATCGACGACGCCCCAGGGCGGCGTGCGGTAGTTGGCGGACCGCGCCAGAAGGCGCACTGCGGCGCCGTCGCACAGCATGGCAATCGCCCGCTCGAACGTGGCTTGCACGTCGCCCACATTGCCGCCAAGGGCGATAAACGCCTCAGCCACGGTAGCTGGAGCCGTGCGCCTTAACGATTGGCGCGATCATCGCGGGCTTGCTCGATGGTCACGCCCACGTCGTCGAAGGTTGCCGCGATGGGAGCATGCGGCTTGTGAACGGTGACGCGGACTGCGTGAACCTGCGGAAAGCGGTCGAGCACCGCGCCGGCCACGGCGCCGGCGGCAGCCTCCACCAGCCGGTAGCGGCGGGCACAAAACGCCTCGCTCGCCGTCTTCACCACCAGATCGTACGAGACAGTGTCCTTGAGCTTGTCGCTGCGCGAGGCTTCGGCAAGGTCGATCGTCAGTGCCAGATCGAGTCTGAAGGTCTGTCCAACCTTACCCTCATGCTGCATCACGCCGTGATAGGCGTGCAGCACTAGTCCGTGGACGAAGACCCCATCGCTCATCGCGCGTGCCTGATCGCTGCAGCCACCGCCAACGCCTGCACGGTCGGCCCGACGTCGTGCGCGCGGATGATCGCGGCGCCGTTTTCGGCCGCCACAAGATGTGCGGCCAACGAACCGCCGAGACGGTCCATCGGCTCTGACGGCACGATGGCGTTGATGAAGCGCTTGCGCGAGGCGCCGACCAGGAGCGGCAGGCCGAAGCTGCGAAAAGTGTGAAGCCGGGCGATGCAGATCAAGCTTTGCTCTGGCGTCTTGCCGAAGCCGATGCCGGGATCGAGCACGATACGGTCATGGCGGATGCCGGCCTCCCAGGCGATTTCCAGCGAGCGCGAGAAGAATTCGGTCACGTCGGCGACAATGTCGATCGCGGGATCGGCGCTGTCGCGATTGTGCATGATGATGACTGGCGCGGTGTGCTCGGCGACCACGCGCGCCATGTCGGGATCGCGCTGCAGGCCCCATACATCATTGACGATGGCGGCGCCTGCCTCGAGCGCCCACGCCGCGACCGGCGCCTTGAGTGTATCGATGGAGACAGGAGTCCCGAGCGCGATCACGGCTGGCAGGATGGGATCGAGCCGTTGCCGCTCCTCATCGAGCGCCACGCGCACCGCGCCGCCGTATGGCCGCGTGGATTCCGCGCCGACGTCGAGAATGTCAGCGCCTTCCGCGGCTAGGCGTTTGGCGTGCGCGATAGCGACTGGCGGGTCGAGATAGCGCCCGCCGTCGGAGAAAGAGTCGGGCGTGACGTTAAGTACGCCCATAACCGCCGGCTGCCTCTTCGCCAACAGCCGCGCCAGCAGTCCTTCGCCGCCTTCCGGCGAAGCAGAAAACGCGCGGTTTGTCAGCTTGGTAGCGGTCCCTTCGGCCATCTGGACCGTCCTCGGTGGCGCTAATTAGTGCTGCCTTTGCGCGGTCGCTGAGGAGGAGTCAAGCCGAAGGCGCCGTCGTGCGGCGCAGAAGGTCTAGAGGATTTGCCAGCGATCAATAGCGAATAATGGGCTGCAGTTTCTTGGCGTTCTCGATCCAGCGCGCGACCGTCCTTTCTTTCGGCAACAGGCGCACCAGCTTGCCTCTGTTGGCATCGCTCATTTTTTTGAAAAGATTTTGCGCGTTGCGATATTGCAGGTCGGTGACTGTCTTGACGCCGCAGGCGCGCAATAGTTCCGCGTACTCGAAGCCGACACCTTTGACTCGCATGCGATCAGCCGTCGTGACCCACTCGAGGACCTCCTTGGAGTCCATCCCGAGCTTTTCGGCGATCCGCAGCCGCTGCTTCGGCGTTCCGGCCACGCGCAACAGACCGATGGTCGTGCGAATGCCTTCTGCCTTCAGCACGTCAGCCATGTCCGCGCTGATACCGCGAATATCAGTGATGGGGTAAGCCATCGCTGTATACCTGCCGCCTCATTCCCTTCCGACAAAGCGTGCTCGAAGCGGGGGCTCCGGAGAACTCACTCAACGAACGTGAACTTTGTCTGCTGGTTTTGCCGCGCGACCAGGAAGTCGGAATGAGAATAGCGGCCTCCCCTCGGCGTTCCGGTTTGTTCCGGCGCCGACGAAGAGTCGTCCGACCACCTCGCCCATTATCCCCTCGCCCGCTCATAAACGGCGGGTTTTCGCCACAATATATATTCGAATGCCTTGTGCCAGGGTGGAGTCAAGCCAATCGCGCGCCGGAGCCACCGGCGTGTATAGAAACGCGACAGGCGTTGTAATCTTGCAACGCTTATACGGGTCTGGAACCGTGGAAATGATCATTGCCGGTGGCTATAAGACTATGACGGTGGCAGCATGACAGCATCCGAGGCCCTTCCGGCCGTACTCGACCGCGTTGATCGCGACCTCGACGCCAGCCTGGAGCGGCTGTTCGCCCTTCTGCGCATCCAGTCAGTTTCGACCGATCCAGCCTACGCGACCTACTGCCGGGCGGCCGCCGAGCACGTCGCGACTGACTTACGCGGTCTTGGCTTCGAGGCCAGCGTCCGCCCGACCGAAGGCCATCCGGTCGTCATCGGCAAGACTGGGAACGGCGAGGCGAGCAGCAAGGCGAACGGCAGGCCGCGGGTCCTGTTCTATGGGCACTACGACGTGCAGCCAGTCGATCCGCTTGATCTTTGGCAGACGCCGCCATTCGAGCCGCGTATCGAGACGCTCGATGGCGGTCGTAAAATCATCGTCGCGCGCGGTGCCTGTGACGATAAGGGCCAGGCGATGACGTTCGTAGAGGCGTGTCGCGCCTTCAAGGCGGTGACCGGCAAGCTTCCGCTCGACATCACAATGCTCATCGAAGGCGAGGAGGAATGCGGCTCGAAGCACCTATTCGGCTTCGTGCGCGACAACGCCGCTGAACTGCGCCGCGATTTGGCATTGGTCTGCGACACCGGCATGTGGGACGCGCAGACGCCCTCGATTACGACCTCACTGCGCGGACTGGTTTATGAGGAGGTCAGGCTCACCTGCGCCGACCGCGACCTGCATTCAGGGTTGTTTGGCGGCGCGGCGCGCAATCCAATCCACGTGCTGGCCGACGTCCTTGCGGCGATGCACCGGCCAGACGGTTCGGTCGCAATCCCGGGCTTCTATGACGGCGTTCACGAACTGCCGGCTGACATCAAGGCCGACCTTGCGGGCCTTGGGCTTACGCCGGAGAAGTTCCTCGGCCCGATTGGGCTGAAAATCCCCGCCGGCGAGCAGGGACGGCTGCTGATCGAGCAGATTTCCACGCGGCCGACCGCCGAGGTGAACGGCATTATCGGCGGCTATACGGGGGAGGGGGCAAAGACCGTCATTCCCGGCAAGGCCATGGCGAAGGTCTCGTTCCGCCTGGTCGGCGCCCAAGACCCCGAGAAGATCCGCGAGAGCTTCCGTCAGTTTGTCCGCTCGCAGCTGCCTGGCGATTG
>JASHVC010000244.1 GCA_030039655.1 Xanthobacteraceae bacterium
TCGCGCAAGCGCTCAGCCTCCTCGGTCCACATGCGGGCGAAGCGCGGCCACAGCGGCTCGATCAGCTCCATCTGGTAGCGGTGATCGACGACGCGACGCCGCAGCGCGTGCAAACTCTCAGGCGTTGCCAGTGACCAGTCAGCCGGCAAGCGCCGTCGCGCGCTGCGGTATCCGACCGTGAGTTGCGCCGCGATGGCGTCGAAGTCGAACGGGTCCAGCGGCCATTGCTCGACCGCTGTCGCGGCTTCGTCGATCCAGCCAAGGATCGCATCGCGCAGCTCTGGCGTAAGCACCGCGCGCTCCTCGCTGCCGCGCAGCGCCTCGATGCGCTGGCGGACTGTATTGGTCGAGCGCTCGGAGAGCGCGATGCTTTTCTTGAGGAGGTCGTCGAAAGCGTTGAGCGCTGCCTGGCCGTCGCGCGCATGGGCGAGCGAGCGGGCATGGTCGCGCGCCTCGATGCGCCAGCGTTCTGCGTCGGCGATGAACGGCGCCAGCAGCCGCATGAGCGCGCGCCATTCTTTCATGCCGCGGCGGAAAGCGTGGACGGCGTCCTGGCTCAAGAGCTCCGGATCGGTCATCGCCGACCGCGCCTTGACCAGGACATGAACGGCGATGCCGCGCACCGCCGGCCCAATGGCCGCCTTCGGCTGCAAGGCAGGTCTGTCGCCCATATGGGCTTCTAGGAAGGCGTGCATGACGATTTTATGAGGCTAATTATGACAGTATGGCGAAATATCGAGTCCGTTGCACTTCCCTTATTGGGGGGCGCTTGCTACATGACCTTCCGCCAGTTTGTCCCTTTGCCGCGGGGTGGAGCAGCCCGGTAGCTCGTCAGGCTCATAACCTGAAGGTCGTAGGTTCAAATCCTACCCCCGCAACCAATTAACGCCGTCAAGTCAATGGCTTGGCGGCGTTCTTCGTTTCGGGCCTAGGAAAGCACCGAGCTTGTGAGGCAACGGCTAGTCGGACATTTAGTGTCTGACTATTGTCGCCGAGCTCACGCCGGGGTCACCGGAAAGAAATGATTGATTGCTGTGAGGACAACGAGCAAGACCAAACCGATGGTCAGGCTCCAGCCGATCAGTTTCTTTTCGATGGGCAACAGCGGTTCGACCGGAGCGTTGCGCAGTTCATCGCGTAGGTCAGTGCGTATGTTTGATTGCGGCATAGCGCTCTCCTCAAGTGGCAACTTGCTTAAGCCTCGCGCGGTTCAGGCCAACGGCGGTTTGATCCCGCTGAAGAACAGCCACGAAATCACAAGACCAACCCAGATCACGAAGCCGAACAAGCTGACCAAATAAACCGCCGCGAGCTTGCCGAAGCCTTCCTGCCACAGCGCTTTGAAGTTCGATAGCACGCCGATGGAGAAGAACGTCAGGATGAAGAAGATGACGCGGAACGTATTGGCTTCGCCGATCGCAGCCGGGACGTTCTTGGCGATCTGCGCCGGCGTGCCGAGCGCGAGATAAAGGCCGATCAGGAACGTCAGCACAAAGCCGATAATGAATTTAGGAAAACGGTCCCAGATTTCCCACGCTTTTGCCCGATCCGCCTCGCGGGTGGCGTTGATGTGATTGGTCCAGATGTAGCCGAGCACGAAGGCCCAGATGCCGATGAAGATGTCGATGAACACCTTGATGGTCGCCGCCGTGCCGAGAATCCATCCCGGCTGATAGCGGATGCCCTCGGCCGCATTCTTGGCGAGGATCAGCGACTCGGAAATGCCGCCCGCCGCCACGGCGGCGCCATCGGTCTTCACCGCAAGCCCCATCCAAGCACCGGCGACCAGCGGCTCGTGCGCGAGGTAGGTCTGCGCCACGAACGGCAGGATCAGCACCTCGAACACCGCGAATATCAGCACCAGGGAGGACACCAAGACCGGCACGACCGGGCGGGCACGGATGGCACCGCCGGTCGCGATCGCCGCCGACACGCCGCAGATCGAAATACCCGACGCGAGCGGGGCTGCCCATTCGCGACTGAAGCCAAACCATTTACGGGCGATGAAATAAACTACCGCCCAGTAGATCAGGTACGCTTCCACGATGGCGGCGACGCCGCGCAAGATGAGCGAGGTCGCAAGGCTAAGCCGCCCGGCCGCGGTCACGGCAAAGAACCCGCCGAGAATGACGATGGCGACTTTGATGTAGAGATCCGGTCGCACCGCTACCTTGATGGCTTCGGCGAAGCGGGGAAAGACGTTGGCGATGATCAGGCCGGCCAGCAGAGCAAAGATATAAGCGCCTTCGCTGGTCAGCTTCAGCGACCAGTCGATGCCAAATTTCTGTTGTTCGGCGGGAGTGACAGCGGCGAAGTTCGCATAATTGCCCACAATCCAGCTTGCGTAGGCGATCCAGAAAACCGCCGTGAATGCGAGCGCGAACTTTTTGACATCGCTCTTGAGTGCGGCGGCGGCCACGCTGAGCACTAGCGTCAGCGCGGCGTAAGTCGCGAGCAGCGCGCCGAGACCTCCGAGCGCGGCGTAACCCTTGGAGGCCGGGCCGAGCGCCTGACCGAGATTTTTCCAGACCGACGTGCTGACGACCCAGCCGATCAGATCGACATTCACGAGGGCTGCGAGCGCCAAAATGAAGATCGAAAGTCCGAGGATAACGGCGAGCCAATCCTCGTTGATGAGTGCAGCCGGCTCGGCCGTACTCGGAGCGCGAATAACACTGAGGGTGGT
Organism: Xanthobacteraceae bacterium; assembly: GCA_030039655.1. The sequence goes on from JASHVC010000244.1 coordinate 2,687, forward strand.
GTCGGACATAGGGATCCTCATCGCCGGCGAACAACCGGCGTTCTTGCGGTGGATCGAATAACCGTGTGTAGAGGGGGGCAGTACCGCCTTTAGGGCCTCTGAGGCCTTAAGCGCAAAGCGCTGCTGGCCCGACGCATGTGTGTGGCGTCATCGGTCCATCTCCATGGTTGAGGAGCCCACGAAGACGCTTCGTGGCGCTTTAGCGTTTTTTCGCGGCGCAAGCTGCTCCATCAAATCCCGCGATCCGATTAAAAGCTGATCGGACAAAACAGTTTTGCCGTTCGGAGGTGAAAGTCAATGGACCAAACAAAAATAAGATAACTTTGATCGCACCCAAGCGCTCCGAGCGAAGGAATTCGCCCAGTTCGAACGCGCGAAGGAAAGATTGTTTTTGCTCTTGGCGAGGAGATTGGGGCGGCGGGTTTCTATGCGGCCTGCTGCGCCAAACGATCCATCTCGCGCTGCACGAGCGCGCGATAGAGGCCCTCGCGGCGGACCAAGGCGTCTGGCGGCCCGTCTTGAACGACACGGCCGGTCTGCAGCACGACGATGCGGTCGAAGTTGCGCACGGTCGAGAGCCGGTGCGCGATGGCGATAACGGTACGGCCGCTCATAAGTCGGCCTAACGCTTCCCGGATCATCTCTTCGGAATCGCTATCGAGCGCCGAT
>JASHVC010000245.1 GCA_030039655.1 Xanthobacteraceae bacterium
AATAACGGCTCGAGCGATCTGGAAAGTAATCGTTATCGTAGCGAGGCGGAAACGACCACGATTCCATGTTCGTCAGCGCTCACCGCGTTGCGCGACCAGTTCGCGCAAGCGGCTCACGATTTTTTCTGGCGGCGTGTCCTGCAGCAGGACTTCGCTCACGCCCATCTTCTTCAAGGCAACGACATCTTCGTCGGGCATGACGCCGCCGGCGACGACGATAATGTCGTCGGCACCCTCCGCTTTGAGGCGAGCAAAAATTTTCGGAAACACCGTCATCTGCACGCCGGAGAGCAGGCTGACGCCGAGAATGTCGGCGTCTTCCTGGATGGCGGCGGTAACGACTTCGTCAGCAGTGCGGTGCAGGCCGGTATAGATCACGTCCATACCGGCATCGCGCAGCGCACGGGCGACGATCTTGACCCCGCGGTCGTGGCCGTCGAGGCCGACCTTGGCCAGCAATACGCGAATCGGCGCCGCCACGGCGTATCTCCCGATATTCTATTTGGGCTCCCTATATCGCATTTCGGCCGCCAATTCACGCATCACCGGCCGGCCGACGCTATTTGACCTTAAGCTTCAGCAGCGCATCGGCGTTGCCGTGCGCGAGCTTAGCCATGTCAGCCGGCGCAAGCGCGATCCGTTCAAGGAATTCACGGCCCATCGCATCGGGTGAATAGGGATAGTCGACCGAGAACATGATGCGATCGATCCCGAAGGTCAGCAGCGCCGCAAGGAATGGCGGCTCGTCAAAAATGCCGCTGGTCGTAATCCAAACCTGATCGAGAATGGTGCGGCTGATCGGCCGCTTCAGATGATCGCTGTCGAGCGCGAAGACCTTATCGGCCCGCGCCAGCATCATGGGCAGCATTTCCCCCATGTGGCCGATGATGAGCTTGAGCCGCGGATGCTTGTCGAGTGTCCCGGCGATCACCATGCGCAGCACATGCACCGCGGTCTCCGAGTGCCAGCCCCAGCCGGCAGTCTCGAGCACGCGCCCGGGTCCCGCTGGCAGGTCGGAGAAATAAGCCTGCCGCACCGGCTCGGGCGGGATGTGCGGATGGATGTAGATAGGTACGTCGAGCTGCTCGGCCGCTGCGAGCACAGGCTCAAAGCTTGAATGATCGAGGAAGCGCCCTTCGGTGGTGCCGTGCACCATGGCGCCCACGAAGCCCAGTTGCTTGACGGCGCGCGCAAATTCGGTTGCAGCAGCATCGGGGCTCTGGAGCGGCAGCGCGGCGAAGCCAGCGAAGCGGTCGGATTGGCTCGCGATCGCCTTCGCCAAAAAGTCGTTGGTCTCGCGCGCCATGTCGACACCGGCCTGCCCTGGCACAAGATCGGGGCCGGGGCCGCTGTTCGAGAGCACCTGCACAGAGATGCCGGCATCGTCCATGGACTTGAGGCGCTTGGCGCCGATCTCCGGAAGCAGTTCGAGCGGGTTCGGCGCATCCTTGGGCAGCGTTCTCGGCCGATAGCCGCGGCGGGCCAGCACGCCCTTGTCGATACGACTGGCGATGGGAGGGACCGAGAAGTGCTCCTCAAGTGCGACCGTACGCATGGGCGTTTTTCTCCGCTTGCCTTTGCTTTGTCGCGCCGTTGTTGCACCGTTGATGCGCCCGAGCAAGCGCGTGGGTCGATGGCCCTGCCCTGCGCCGAATGCTGCGTCAGGATTGCTGCTTGGCGCATAAAAAAAGCGGCGCCGTGTTGACACGGCGCCGCCCACTCGTTTGCCAACTATGCGAAAGCCCGGCGGCTCAACCTCAAGCCGCCAGCGGAAGATCGTGCGACTCGTCCTTCGGCGGTACGGCCCGGCGCGAGCGGATCAGAGTGGCACGGTCCGTGTATGAACGACGGCGCATAGCTTGACTCAGGCGTTGGACAGCACCCGGCGCCAGCACCTGCGGTGCGGGCTGAGCAGGCTTACCGGTGTGCCGAGCCAGCGCCGCAAGCTGAAGCAACCGCACGCTCTCGCTCCACCACAAGCGCTGCGTCGCACCGGCGAGGCTTCGCGCCCACGCACCTACGGGCGGCAGCCGGAAACCGGACAGCAAGAAGGCGAGAAGCACAAACGCACCGGCTATCAGAACAATCAGCTCGAAGGTCGCGGAGCTCGGACCGAGATCGGCGTTTCGATTGCTCGGCAGCACATCCTCAATCGTCGGCCTCGTCACGACGCTCGCGAGCCAGCGATCGTTGATTACAGCATTGGCCGCTTCGCGGGTCGGGATAGTGTGGATGTTGCGGATGACCGGAACCTGATTGGCCGCGACCTTGTCGGGATTTTGCTCGACCGCACCAGCAAATCCATTGTCGGCGTGGCCGTGATGCAGGACGACCATTTCATTGTCGTCCAGATTAGCGAGCGCCCGCTCACCAACTTTGCCGCTTTCGAGAATGCTCACGATGGCACCTTCCGGCAGCACTACATCGGTCGGCAGCTTAGCGAGATAACTGCGGTAGACCCACGCGCCGTCCTTGTCGACGGTGGCCGTATAGACCGCGGCATCGCTCTCATGAACGGAGTTGCTTGAATCAAAATCCCTCGCCGGCGCCTGCTCGGCTGCCGTGAGGAATTGCCGCAACTCCCGGATCTTCGGCAGGTGCGCCGGCTTAGTGCCCGACAAAGCGATGGCTTCCGTCGCATACGCGCGCAGCAGCTTCGGCCACATCTGCGCGAACAGGTCGTGCGTGCGGTAGATGTCCGCTCCCTCGATCTGTCCATTGATCACGAAGATGGCACCGATGATTTTGCCATTCGCGGCCTTGGCCCCTAGGGCACGCACAAACGGCTCCTGGGCCTTGGCGAGCTGCGGATTTTGCAGAGACAACGGCAGGCTGTTCTTCCAGCCCGCGTGCCGGTCTGCCAACAGCGTGTTGGCCCGCAGATCTTCGTCTTCGTTCCAGGACGCGGCCGTCGCCGGCTCAAATGGCACGCCGAGCTTCTGCCCGAGCGCCGCGCGGAGCGAATCCATGCTCCACCAGATTCCCAATTGCCGCACGTCACGGGAGAATAATTGCGGAGCAGCAGTCTCGGAGTTGGCGGCGAGCGCCGTCACGTTCGCCATGCGCCACGGAAACAATGCGCCAGGGGCCGAGAACTGCTCGGCGCTTTCTCCAACACGCGCCACCGAGCGGAAGGGATCGACGCAAAGCGTGTCGATGGAAACGCGGCCCGGGCCCGGAGGCAGCAGATAGGTTCTGGCGATCACCTGATCCTGCAGGCCGCCGGCGACGAGACTGCCCAGCTGCAAGAAGATGCTCTGTCCCGACAGATTCTCTAGGGCCACAGGACCGTTGGTTTGAATCTTGTGCTCGGCCGCATCCGTCGACCATGTCGGACGCTGCTGATAGACCTTGACCGCGCCCTGCGCCACTGCCTGGTCGAGCGACATGATCGACGCGCCACCAGGACCGCCCGGTCCATTACCCTCAACGAAATAGACAGACAGATTGCCCCCGCTGGCGGGATTCGAGATTTGAAAGTCGAAAGCAAAAGCGTGGGTCGGTCCACCGACAATGACAAGGGAGAGCAACGCGCTCGCCAGTGCGACCGTCGACCAACGACTCATGACGTCCTCCTGATTCGCTGCAGTTTTCGGCACGCGTGACGGCGCGATGCGCCGGCGATAGCCGAACGGCAATCCAGAGCCGGTCGCCAAATGCGAACCAGCGCGACTGCTGTGATGACGTAATGGAAGAATGTGGCAGACCCATCGCGCAATCGCGGCAAAAACCGCAAAGCAGCGAACAGATGTGAATTTTTCCGAACGTGTTGGGAGACGAATGGAGAGGTGGGTCTCGTAGGGGCGGGTCTAAGACCCGCCCCTACGGCCGCGCGGCGGTATAAACCATCACTTCCCGAAGCGGCGTTTTTCCTCCTCAGAGTACTGCATAGGAGCAGCACTCGCGGCGTAGGCGCGCCGCTTGGCGGCTGTCGCGCTCATGGCGGCGCTCAGGCTCGCCGCGCCCAC
>JASHVC010000246.1 GCA_030039655.1 Xanthobacteraceae bacterium
GGTCTGATTGAGCGCGCCGAGAAACATCGCCAGCGCCAGGCCGCCGATGATGGCGACGACCTCGCGCCGGCCGAGCTTCGCCTCGACGGCGGGCGACGCGGCGCTTACCGCCGCAGTCGGATCTGTGTCCTCCGCTGCTGCCCCGGACGAAGGACTGCTGTCACTGTCAGACGATGTGGTGGCTGACACCCTTGCCGCCGTCTCTGAAGAGATTCCGCTTAACTTTGCGCCACCCCTCCGCAGACGCAAGACAGGTGACGCGGGGCAGCCATGCGGGCTATTTATTCGGCGGCGCGCAACGGTCCGTGCAACGGCCGCTCCTCGACCGCCAGGACGCAAGCGAAGGAAATACCCAGACAGATCGCGGCGGCAATGAAGACCCAATGAAAGGCCAAGGCCAGATCGCCCTGCCCGGCCGCCAGCCTATCGAGGGTCAGTGCCGGCGAGCCTTCAGCCACTTCGCCGAGCACGATGGCGCCAAAGATCGCAACGACGATCGCGCCGCCAAGCGTGCGAAAGAAATTCAGCGTGCCGGTGGCCGTGCCAAGTTGATGCGGCTTGACCACATTTTGCATGACGATCGTGCTGACCGGATACATCGGTCCAAGCCCGAAACCAAGAACGAGCAGCAGCCCCACGACTTCACCGAAGCTCTTTCCCGCTGGATCGATGGCGAGAACAATGAGGGTCGCCACAGCAACGACGAGCCCCCCGATAGGGACGCGCATATAGTGGCGCATGTGTACGACGAAACGCGTCGACACCAAGGAGCCGAGGGTCGCGCCGCCCATATAGGCGATTAGAGCGAGGCCCGATAAGCTCGCTGAGACTCCAAGCACGGTTTGACAGTAGAGCGGCATGTAAATGGTCACGCCGATCACCGTGCCGATGGAGAAAAATGCCGCCACGGTCATGGTACTGGTCACCCGCCCATGCAGGATCGTCAGCGGAATAAACGGCTCGCGGGCAGTGAGAAGCCGCAAGGCGAACAGCGCCCAAAGGATGGTGGAGCTGCCAATCAACGTCAGCATCCGCCACGAGCCCCATGGATAATGAGTGCCGCCGAGGCTTAGCGCGAGCATGAGCGCGATCGCCGCGCCCAGCATCAATGCGGCGCCGACGATGTCGAGTTGGTGCGGCCGGTCGTTGCGCGGCAGGCGGCGTAGCGCGCGCTCGGTCATCACCAAAGCGATGCCGCCGAGCGGCACGTTGATCCAGAAGATGAACGACCAATGCAGATGATCCGTGAGCAACCCGCCAAGCACCGGACCAAGGATGCTGGCGCTCATGAACATGATTGAAGTGCGGCCCTGCACAATAGGCCGTTCGCGTGGCGACAGGAGATCGGCGATGATCGTCTGCGCGATCGGCAACAAGCCACCTCCGCCGATGCCTTGGAGGCCGCGCGCCAGCACCAGCGCCCACAGCGTCGGCGCGAGCGCGCAGGCGATCGAGCCGGCGATAAAGATGCCAATAGCAAGCAACAGAATGGCGCGCCGGCCATAGATGTCGGAGAGCTTGCCGAAGAGCGGCGTGGCGGCGGTCAGTGAGAGCAGATAAGAAGTGATGACCCACGAAAGGTCGTCGACATCGCCAAGGCTCTTGCCGATTGCCGGTAGTGCTGGGGCCACGATGGTTTGCTCGAGCGCCGAGAGGAACATCGCCAGCATGATTCCGGCAACGATGGCGCGGATCGCCGTGTGATCGAGCAGCGCCGCTTGCGGACTGCTAGGCGCGGACTCGTGCCCGCCAGCCAGTGCCCGGCGCGCGTCGGCGCGCGCACCGGACGAGATGTCGGGCACGACGGCGTCTTCAGCCGGCGTTTCACTGGTCATCGGGGTTAGAAACGTCCGTCAGCGTTGGGCATCGCGCCGGTGGCAGGCGCCATCTTGGTAAACAACCGGCACCAATTGGCGTGCGCTGCACAGTAATGCAACTCCCCTCGTCGCAGATCAGCCATTTGCGGGGATGACGGGGGTCAAAGGGTAGAAATCCAAGGGGAAAACGCCGCTCGACACCCGCTGCCGGTGCTTACAAGCTCCGCGAACGTCCTTCGGGTGCATGGCTCGGGAAACGCGTGCTTAACGATGTCGTTCGGAAATGAAAAAGTTCTGAAACCGTCCATTTCGCACTGCATTATCCCGCAGAACCCACATTGCGGCAGCGCGCATCATTTTCAATGCGCAGGATGCCTTAACATGCATGACCACATCACCCTGCTAGTGAGACTGGGGCAAATAGCCGGCGAGCCGTGCTCGTGCGAAGAGCGCGCTTCACACGCGCTTGCGCTCCTTAATGCCTACACCACCCGGCTGTACGCGCGCGCCGGAATTGGTGCCTCGAATAGGCTTGCGATGACCGCAAAGTCTTTCGCGGACCAGACACTTGCGGACCTCCGACGTGAGATTCTCGCGGCCGAAATCCGTGCTGCAGACTCCTGTAGAAAAGTCTTCACCGCGGTGAGACATCGGATCGAGATGGCGCGTCGGGTGCTTGCTAGCCGAATTACCGACGAGAACGTTCCGCGGCCCGATCGTTGGTACGCCGGACCGCCCGTGAAACTGCGCCACGACATACAATCGACTGACGCGGTGAGCCGGGCTGTAGACGGGCGCCAACAGGTCACCGAGCATAACGCGCCTATCGAGAGAACTATCGACCTCATCCTGAGTGATAGGCTTGGCCCAAACGCTTGGCACGGAAGAAAGACGAACTTATCGTCCTTGCCGGCGCGCCCGCTTGGGTAACTTGAGCGGCCAACTCACGATATAATCTTCAAGCAGGTCGTCGGATACTTCTGTCTCGCTGGCGCGGACCCGGCCCTGCACCGATATGCCCGCCGTATGCACCGTGGTGGGGTCGCCCGAGACCAAGGGATGCCACCAATAAAGGTCCTTGCCTTCGGAAAGGAGCACGTAGGCGCAGGACGGCGGCAGCCAAGTAATGGTCTTGAGGGTCTCCGGCGTCAGCCGCACGCAATCGTCGACCTTCTCCAGCCGGTGGTCGTAATCGTGGCAGCGGCAAGTTTGCCCGTCCAGCAGCCGGCAGCCGACATCGGTGTAGAAAGTGCGGTCCGTCCCCTCCTCCTCGAGCTTATTCAGGCAGCACTTGCCACAGCCGTCGCAGAGGCTCTCCCATTCCGAATCCGTCATTTCTTCCAATGATTTACGTTGCCAAAAGGGGATCTCGCCAAGCCGCTCGCGTTTCCTCTTTTCGGTTGCCATATTGCTCTCCCGGCGCCAACCTGCCTTCTGCAAGAACCCCTGAGCGACGCACGAGCCGCCGTGGCACGACCTTTAAGCCATATTTGCCCCCAATTTCCATTGACCCTGCGGCTCGGGCGGCATTGGCCTGGGGCTTGGGGTTGGGTAAATTCGTTCAGCCAGGACTCGGTCGAGATACCGCTGGCAGCCGCTTCGTCAGCCAATGAGCCAAATCGGGCTGGCGAGGTCCGTTCCCGGAGCGTGCAACTGTGACCGATATGTTCCCCGATCCGGGTGATAACTGGCAGCCGAAAGTCAAACGGCTGCTGCTCGATATCGACTCCCGCATCGACTTCGCGGTTTTCCAGTGCGGTAAGTGGGCGCGCGAACTCTACGAACGCTTTACGGCCGGTATGGACGGCTTCCACGTCGCCGGATGGCGGCGTTGGGTGCTCGTGGAACCGCTTTCAGAACTGGGCACACTGGGCACCGGTGGATTTCTGCTTTTGCTGGCCTTGTCGCTGAACGCTTACCGCCAAACTTCGGATGGAGACTGGCTGAAGAAATCCGACCTCGCGGTCACATTCCTTGACCGCTACGGCAACAAAGTCGGGAGCCGCGGGATCAAGCACAACGAGTCTGTGCCGCTCGATGAAATGCCCGACCACCTGGTCAAAGCGGTGCTGGCGACGGAAGATCGGCGCTTCTATGAGCATTTCGGCATAGACTTCCTCGGCACGTTTCGCGCGGTCGTCACCAACGCGCAGGCTGGCGGCGTGGTGCAGGGCGGCTCCACTATTACTCAGCAGCTCGCCAAGAATCTGTTCCTGTCGAACGAGCGCACCTATACCCGCAAGATCAATGAAGCGTTCCTTGCCAGCTGGCTGGAAGCGCATCTGACCAAAAACGAAATTCTCAAGCTCTATCTCGACCGAGCCTATCTCGGGGGCGGTGCCTTTGGGGTAGATGCAGCAGCGCAATATTATTTCGGCAAGTCGGTGCGCGATGTCACGTTGCCCGAAGCGGCAATGCTCGCGGGCCTGTTCAAGGCCCCCAGCAAGTATTCGCCAGCCGCCAACCTGCCGGCTGCGCGCGCCCGCGCCAACGTCGTTCTCGACAATTTGGTCGATTCCGGTTTTATGACCGAGGGTCAGGTCTACGGTGCACGGCGTCATCCTGCGACCCCGATCGACCGCCGTGAGGACGATGCGCCCAACTATTACTTGGACTGGGCTTTCGACGAGATGCGGCAGCTCGTCGAGACATTTCCGAAATCCGTTACCGACCGCTATTTCGTGGTGCGAACCGCACTCGACATGGATCTGCAGCATTATGCCGATCACGTGTCGGAATCGAATCTGCGTCAGTTCGGCCGTGATTACGG
>JASHVC010000247.1 GCA_030039655.1 Xanthobacteraceae bacterium
TAATGTCGCGCAGGTGCCGCGGAATGGTGGTGTGGCCGTAGCGCCAGCGGATGTTGGATTGCGTTTTGCCAGCGGTCGTGCGCGTCGCATGCAGGAGAATCGCCGAGCGCGCGCCTTCGAGCGCGAAACCCTGGGCGATGAAATTGTACTGTCCGCCGATGCCGCTGACGATGCGGCCGTCCTCGAGCCCGTCGGAAATCACGTCGCCGAGCAATGTCGCCATCATGGCGTCGTTGAGAAAGCGCGCATTGATCCGCGCGTGGCGTTTGGCGCCCTCGTCGCCATAGAGCTCGTTGACGAAGGAGATCGAAGTCATGCCAAATTTGCTTACGATCTCACGTGGCATCTCGCGCAGGCTCCGATAGAACGCGCGCGAGCCGACAAAGAAGCCGGCGTGCAGCACCGCGCCATCCACTTCACGCTTGAGGATGCCGGCGCGAAAAAGGTCCAGCATGCCTTCGACGAACAATTCTGTGCAGCCGTAGAGCCCGGCTGCGAAAGGCTCGGTGTGAACGGAGTCGTCCGACATGCGGCTATACCCCAGCTGCTCCAGCAGCTTGGAAAACTCGGCATTGTGGCGCTGGCGCAGCACCAGCGCCTGCGCCACGGCATCGCCCAGGGAACCGATGCCGATCTGCAGCGTACCGCCGTCGAGCACGAGGCTCGCGGCGTGAAGGCCCGCCGCATAGTCGGCGAGCGATACCGGCTCGCGCGGCGGTGCGAACAGCGGAAAATCGGTCGCCGGACTTGAGAGCATAAGGTCGAATTCTTCGGCGCGGATCGCGGCGTCGCCCGGCATGAAAGGCAGTTCGGAATTGATCTGCCCGGCGAATACAAAATCGACGCTGCCACGGCGACGCAGTGCCAGCAGATCGAGCGTCAAGTCGGGATTACAGCTCAGGCTGTAGGGATTCGGAGCCTCCTCGCCGCGGTGTGCCACCAGCTGCGCCACCACGTTGGCGCCGCGGTCGAGCACACAGTGCAGCGCATGCGTATAGTTCGCCGAGATGTAATGCTGCTGGGCGTAAGGCGAATTGAGCCATTGCCCAGCCTCGAAGAAGAATTCGTTGATCTCGACGTTGGGCGGCACCTCGCCGGCGTGGATCGCCGCTGCGTAGTCCAGCGGCGGATATCCGGCGAACAGGCGTTGGGCGATGGGATCGAGGAAGCGGCGCTCCAGTTCGCTCTTGGCGCGTGGGGGTTCCAGCGTCAGCCCCGTGAAAATAGTCAGCCGGATCGAGGAGTCGGACGCCGCTCTGGCGTAGAGCGCATTGGCGATGTGATTGGCCTTGCCCAGACCGAGCGGCAGCGCGAGCACGATCGTCTTGCCGACTTTTTCGATGATCTTGTCGGCAAGACGCGCCGGATCCTCAAAACGCTCCGGCCCCAGCCCCGAATGAATCATTGCAGGCTGTCCCAGCCCGGATCGGGCTGGAAGCGCGGTCCGTATTGTTCGGCGAGACGCTTGAGCGTGTCGCGCACGTCGGCGATGCCGCGCGTGCGCGCATAGTGCATCGGCCCGCCGCGGAACGGCGCAAAGCCGGTGGCAAAGATCATGGCGCCGTCGACGATTTTCTCGTCGGCGACGACGCCTTCGCGCAGGCAGGTCACGCACGCGTCGAGCATCGGTAGCACGAGCCGGTCGATGGTGTCGGGCGCCGGCGTTGCTTCTTCGTGCGCCTTCACCGCGTGACCATCCTTCCAATCGTAAAGACCTTTGCCGGTTTTCTTGCCGAGTTCGCCCTTGGCGACTTTGTCCTTGAGCCATTGCGGCGCATCGGGCATGTCGCGGTGGAGGCTGCCGCGCAGCATCTCGGCGACGTGCAGGCAGATGTCGAGCCCGACCTCATCGGCCAGTTCGATCGGCCCCATGGGCATGCCGAAATCTTCCGCGGCTTTGTCGATGGTCTCCTTCTTCATGCCGCTATCGAGAAGCACCAGCGCTTCGAGCAGGTACGGCGTCAGCGCGCGATTGACGAGGAAACCTGGCGCGCTCTTCACCGGGGCGGGGAGCCGGTCGATGCGGCCGAGGAAAGCGCGGGCGTCGGCCAGCACGTCGGCCGCGACCTGATCATGGCTGACCACTTCCACAAGCTGCATGCGCGACACGGGATTGAAGAAATGGATACCAACGAGCCGTTCCGGCCGCGGCGAACCTTCGCGCAATTGTTCGAGAGGAATGCTCGAAGTGTTGGTGGCAAGGATTGCACCGGGTTTCATCTTCGGCTCGATGCCGGCAAAGATCTTACGCTTGAGTTCGAGATTTTCCGGTACCGCCTCGATGATCAAATCAGCGCCGGCGATACCGTCGCCCTTGAGATCGGGGATGAGGCGGTCGAGGGAGTCGCGTACGCGCCGGCTGTTGTCGCGGCCGATCTTTCCGTAAAGCTCAGCCGCGCGCTTGATGGCGCCGCCGATGGCATTTTGGCTGGTGTCGCCGAGCGTCACCACAAAGCCATTCCAGGCGCACCACGCCGCGATGTCGCCGCCCATGGTCCCGGCACCGACCACGTGCACGCGACTTCCATTCCACTTTCCGTCGGCAAGATTTTTCAGATTCTCGCGCAGGAAAAACACGCGCACGAGATTTTGTGCGGTGTCAGTGACGAGGAGGTTGGCGAAGGAGGAAATCTCCGCCTTCTGCATGGCATCGGCGTTGCCGCCGTGCTCGACCCACATGTCGATAAGGGCGTAGGGCGCCGGATAATGAGCGCGCGGCGCCCGCTTGGCGACCTCGCTCGACATTCGCTGCGCTAACAGGCGGCGCCCTGGATTGCTATTCATCAGCGTGCCGACGACGCCCTGCTTGGCCCGGATCATCTCACCGGTGACGGCGGACCGGACTGCGGCGCGTACGTGGCGTTCCTGCGTCACCGCATCGACCAGGCGCAGCGCCCGTGCGCGGCGCGCTCGCTCGCTCCTGCCGGTCAGCATCATGGTCATTGCTTGCAGCGGATTGATCAGGCGGGGAAGCCGCACCGTGCCGCCAAGACCGGGGTGCAGCCCAAGCTGTACTTCGGGAAAGCCGAAGCTCGCATCGTCAATCGCGATGCGGTAATCGCAGGCAAGCGCCACTTCGAGGCCGCCACCAAGGCAATAGCCGTGAATGACCGCGACGGTCACGCATGGGAGCTTGTCGAGCCGGTCCAGCACCGCATGGCCGCGGGTCAGCAGCGCTTCGATCTGCGCCGTGTCGGTGACGCCGCGAAACTGCGCGATGTCGGCGCCGGCGATAAAGCCCCCCGGCTTTGCCGAGCGAATGACGACGCCCCACGGTGTCTCGCGTTCGAGCTTTTCCAGGATCGCATTCAGCTCGGTCAACACTTCTTCCGACAGCGTGTTGGCCCTGGCGTCCTTCTTGTCGAAGAGGAGCCATGCGGTACCGTCCTCATCGGTGCGCAGTCGCCAATGGGTCCATGGCCCAGCAGTGTCCTCAGGTCCGTGTTCGGCCGAGAAGGGGCCTAGCTCCAGGTTGCGCTTGCCGAGAATAGCCAACGTGGGCTTGGGGGCGGGCGTCGTTTTCATGCGCGGCCCCGTCAAATCGCTTCGATCAGCATGGCGCCGCCCTGGCCGCCGCCGATGCATTCGGTGGCGATGCCGCGCTTCTTGCCGAGCCGCTTCATGGCATTGACGAGATGCAGCACGATCCGGTTGCCGCTGGCGCCGACCGGATGGCCGACGCCGATGGCGCCGCCATCGATGTTGAGAACATCGCGCCGGATGCGGCCGGCAGGCGCATCCAACCCGAGCGCGTCGCGGCAGAACTCGGCATCCTCCCACGCGGCGAGACAGCCAAGAACCTGCGCGGCGAACGCTTCGTTAAGCTCCCACAGCTCGATGTCCCTAAGGGTTAGACGATGGCGCTTGAGCAGCGCAGTCGAGCAATAGACTGGGCCGAGACCCATCACCGAAGGATCGAGCGCCGACCATTCGCTGTCGACGATCACGGCCTTGGGTGTGAGCTTGTAGGTGTTGATCGCTTCCTCGGAAGCAAGAATGACCCAGGAGGCGCCGTCGGTGATTTGCGAACTGTTTCCCGCCGTCACTTTGCCCCAGGGACGTTCGAAGGCTGGCTTGAGCTTGGCAAGAGTGTCGATCGAGCTGTCGGGGCGAACGCCGTCATCGTGATCAAAAACCGTGCCGTCGCGCGCGAATGAGGGTTCGATCTCACCGGCGAAATAGTTGTTCTTCTGGGCCGCCGCCAGGCGTTGTTGGCTTTCGGCGGCGTACTGGTCGGCCTGCCGGCGCGTGATGTGAAAAAGATGGGCGACAAGTTCGGCCGTCTGTCCCATGTTGAGATCGG
>JASHVC010000248.1 GCA_030039655.1 Xanthobacteraceae bacterium
GCGGAGTGAGACCATGAGCGAAACGCGGCATCTCGCCCAACTCAATATCGGTCGCTTCCGTTATCCGACCGACGATCCGCGCATGGCCGATTTTATGAATGCGCTCGATCTGGTGAATGGCCTTGCCGAGCGCAGCAGTGGATTCATATGGCGGCTCAAAGACGAAAGCGGCAACGCAACTAATTTCCGGCCATTTCCCGATCCGCAGATGGCCGTGAATTTGTCCGTGTGGGAAAGCATCGAAGCGCTGGAGCGCTACGTTTATTTGACCGTGCACAAGCGGTTCTATGGCCGACGCGAAGAGTGGTTCGACAAGCTCGACACGCCGCACTTCGTCATGTGGTGGATTCCTGCGGGACACAGGCCGACCTTGATGGAGGCGAAGGAGCGGCTTGAACACCTCACGGCGCACGGGCCTTCCGACTATGCGTTTGTTTGGGAGAACGTATCGGCGGCGCAACTGTGGAAGACAGCGCGATGCCGCGCGCCGGACGGGCAAGCGGCATGACCAAGCTCATCGTCGATGGCAAGGAAATCGACGTCCCGCCGGAGTACACGTTGCTCCAGGCGTGCGAAGCCGCCGGCGCCGAGATTCCGCGCTTCTGCTTCCATGAGCGGCTGTCGATCGCCGGCAATTGCCGCATGTGCCTGATCGAAGTCGTCGGTATTCCAAAGCCGCAAGCCTCCTGCGCCATGGGCGTGAAGGACTTGATGCCGAACAGAGATGGCTCGCCCAAGGTGCTTTCAACCCGCTCGCCCATGGTGCGCAAGGCGCGCGAAGGCGTGATGGAATTCCTGCTCATCAACCATCCGCTCGATTGTCCGATCTGCGATCAGGGCGGCGAATGCGATTTGCAGGATCAGTCGATGGCCTACGGCATCGGTTCGAGCCGCTTTCATGAGAATAAGCGCGCGGTCGAGGACAAGTACCTCGGCGCACTGGTCAAGACCTCGATGAACCGCTGCATCCAGTGCACCCGCTGTGTGCGCTTTGCCGCCGAGGTCGCGGGCGTACCCGAGCTAGGCGCCACCGGGCGCGGCGAGGACATGGAGATTACGACCTATCTGGAAGAGGCGATGACCTCGGAGTTGCAGGCCAACGTGGTCGACATCTGCCCGGTCGGCGCGTTGACGGCCAAGCCCTATGCGTTTTCAGCACGGCCTTGGGAACTGACCAAGACGGAATCCATCGACGTGATGGACGCGCTCGGCTCCGCCATTCGCGTCGACACGCGCGGCCGCGAGGTCATGCGCATCCTGCCGCGCGCCAATGAGGACATCAACGACGAATGGATTTCGGACAAGACCCGTCACGTGGTCGACGGCTTGCGCACGCAGCGCCTCGATCAGCCCTTCGTTCGCGAGAACGGCAGGCTTCGCGCCGCGGCGTGGAGTGAAGCGTTCGCGGCTATCGCCGCGAAGATGTCGAACGCCAACGCGAAACGGATCGGCGCCATCGTGGGCGATCTCGCCGCAGTCGAGGAAATCTATGCGCTGAAGGATTTGATGACGCTGCTCGGCGTCGCCAATCTCGATTGCCGGGAGGACGGGTTGGCGCTCGATCCCCGTTGGGGCCGCGCCACTTATCTGTTCAATGCCACCATCGCCGGGATCGACGCCGCCGATGCGCTGCTCATCGTCGGCTCCAACCCACGCAAGGAAGCCGCGGTCCTCAATGCGCGCATCCGCAAGCGCTGGCGGGCGGGAAATTTCCCCATCGGCGTCATCGGTCTGAAACCGGACCTCACCTACACTTACGAATATCTCGGCGCCGGAGCTGAAACGCTGGCCGGCGTCGCCCAACATTCGTTCGCTGATACGCTGCGGAAAGCCGAACGGCCGCTCGTGTTGGTCGGGTCCGCGGCTTTCGCGCGTGCCGATGGCGCGGCAGTCGCTTCTCTCGCCACCAAAGCGGCCGTTGACCTCGGTGCCGTGAAGGCGGGTTGGAACGGTTACGGCGTACTGCACAGCGCGGCCTCGCGCGTTGGCGCGCTCGATCTTGGCTTCGTGCCGGGGGAGGGCGGGTTCACGGCGCAACAGATGGCCACATCCGGCACTCTCGACGTGGTCTTCCTGCTGGGCGTTGACGAAATCGAAGTCGCCCCCGGTGCGTTTACGATCTATATCGGCAGTAACGGCGATCGCGGTGCAGCCCGCGCCGATGTAATCTTGCCGGGCGCCGCTTATCCGGAAAAATCCGGCATCTACGTCAATACCGAAGGCCGGGTGCAGATGGGCATGCGCGCCGCGTTCCCGCCCGGCGATGCGCGAGAGGATTGGGCGATCCTGCGGGCCCTCTCTGATGTTCTGGGAAAACGTCTGCCTTACGATTCCCTCGCGGCGCTCCGGACGACGTTGTTCAAGGAATATCCGCACTTGCAGCGTGTCGGTCAGATCGCGCCCGCCGACGCGGCCGATGTGCAAAAGCTCGCGGCACGCGGCGGAAACGCCGATGCGGCGCCGTTCCGCTCGAGCGTCGACGACTTCTATTTCACCAATGCCATCGCCCGCTGTTCGGCCGTGATGGCGGAATGCTCGGCGATCGCACAAGGGCGCACGCGCATGACGGCTGCGGAATAAAGGCTCGACGATGGCCGAGTTTTGGTCCGACTACATCTGGCCGTTGTTGATCATGGTGGGGGAGAGTCTCCTCCTCCTGATCATC
>JASHVC010000249.1 GCA_030039655.1 Xanthobacteraceae bacterium
GTGTTTCAGCATTCGCGTCCGCTGCATCGGCAGACCGTGCTGGAAAACGTCAAGCTCGCGCTGCTGCCCGACAAGCTCACAAAGCTGCTGGCGGACCCTAAAACCGACGAGCGGGCGCGCGCCATCGCCGAACGTGTCGGCTTGGGCGCGGTGCTCGACCGCCGCCCAGCCACCCTCCCCTTTGCCGACCTCCGCAAAATCGAGATCGCCAAGGCAATCGCGCGCAATCCGAGAGTCTTGTTAATCGACGAGCCGTTTGCCGGGCTGACACCGAAGGAAACCGCGGCGTTTTCCGATCTCATTTGCGGATTGCGCGACGACGGCCGCGCGGTGCTGCTGGTCGACCACAACGTCAAGAGCGTCGCACGCCTGGTCGACCGTGTGATCGCCATGTACGTGGGCGAGCGCATCGCCGAAGGCACCGCCGACGAGGTGATGCGCAACGAGACCGTGCGGCGCGTCTATCTGGGCGGCGCCATCGAAACCACCGCGCGCCCGGAATCCTCGTTCCGCGACGCCGCCACGCCGTTCCTGGAAGTCGAGAAAGTCAACGTCAATTACGGCAAGGCACAAGCGCTGCAGGACGTGTCGATCCACGTCCATGCTGGCGAATTCGTTTCGGTGGTAGGGCTGAACGGAGCGGGGAAGACCACGCTGTTCAACACCATTTCGGGCCTGCTCCCCTATGCGGGTGACATTCGCCGCGAAGGCGGAACGTTGCGCGGCCGGTCGGCGGCAGCGATCGCCCGCGGCGGCATCGTGCAATGTCCAGAGGGACGCGAACTGTTCACCGACATGACGGTGCGCGAAAATCTCGACCTCGGCGGCCAGCATCTGCCGCCGGCCGAATGCGACGAACAGATCCACTGGCTGTTCGAGCTTTTCCCGATTCTGAGCGAGCGCCAGCGGCAAGCCGCCGGTACGCTATCCGGAGGCGAACAGCAGATGCTCACTATCGCGCGCGCGCTGATGATGAAACCGAAGTTGTTGATGCTCGATGAACCGACGCTCGGGCTCGCGCCCGTCATCCTCGAACAGATCTCCAAAGCGCTGGAGCGATTACGACAGAGCACCGCCATCACCGTGCTGCTCGCCGAGCAGAACGTCACCTTCGCCCTGCCCCACGCCGACCGCGTCTACGTGCTCGAACACGCCCGCATCGTCTGGGAAGGTGGGCCGGCGAAGTTCGCGGCCGAGATGGGCACGGGATATTTGTAGGCGGCAATACTTTTCGTTCAGCTCTGAACAAATATTCATACTGGTGAGTGGCAAGATGACCAAAGTTTAATTTGCATGACAATTTTTACGCACGATCGCTCTCTACTTTCACAGCATCAAAAACTCCATTGGAGGAATTCCATGTTGAAACCAATCTTCGTCGGAGCGACTGCGCTCACGCTGGTCGGCGGTTCGCTCACCTACGCCCAGGACGCGACGTCCGGACGTTTCGGCAACCAGACTGCGGAGCATCACCCCCGCACCGCCGAGGAAAGAGCCGCGTTCACCGACGCGCGCATTTCCGAACTGAAGGCGGACTTGCACCTCAGCATCGCGCAGGAGAAGAACTGGGTGACGTTCGAGACCGCCTTGCGCGACACTGCCAAGGTCCGCGCCGCGCGCTTCGAGCAGTTCCGTGAAGGGCGAGAAGGCGGCGCCAGTCCGTCAACATCTCGTGCCGACTTTAGGGCGGCCGAGGACGCCGAGCAGAAAAAGCTCGCCGCCGCGCTGGACCCGCTTTACAAGAGTCTTGACGCTGGCCAGCAGCAGGCGTTTGCGGCGAAATTCAACGTCAATGGCGAGGGCCGACATTTCTGGTTCACGCCGCACCGCAACTCCTAAGCGTTGCACCAACTGACTCGCGGCAATCCAACAGTATGCCGCTGATACAGGAGCCGCCGGGCTTGCCCGGCGGCTTCGTACGTTGGAGCCGCACAGCACGCAGCGCGGTTGAGGTGCTTCGGGCGTACGAGGATCAGGTACTTCCGCGTTTAATTGAAGATGGCCGCCATCTTCAACAACCTCTGCAGAGGAAAGCAGTCCCCTGAGACATCCTCAGCCAAGTCCCGATGTGCCGACACTTCGTCCTATACGTATTAACCCGAGTCCCCACTTTAGCGTCTCGTAAGGGCGGCCAACTTAAAATGGCGTGGAACGGGGGCCGGCTGGCATTTCCTCCTCAAGAAGAACGCAACGAAGTCCGGGATCTCTTTGTTGGTCCCATGGTCCGATTGCAAAATACTCAAAGCTCACGAACCGCAAGCCAATCCAAGAAACAACGGCACTCGCAGACTGAGCTATAGGGCTAGTTGAGCAGCGCAAATGTCTGCCTCGAGGTCGCAAAGGACGTTTCCGGTCAACATCGGTGATGTCGGATGACCGAACAACGCGCTGGTCCAGCGGCAACCAATCCAGGACCGCTAGATGCCGAGATGCGGCACGACTTCTTCGGTCAAGCAGAAGCGAGTTCCCAATCTGGCAACTTCTGCCCAATCTCGAAGCACGAAGGCGCCGTTCTCCAGCGCGTTAATGTGGTGAACCGCAAGTCCGAACTAGTCTTTGTCGACGCGAGCGTCACCGATCTCGACATTATCCTTCGCAATTTGCGTTCTGATACTGAAGCGATAATCCTCAATGCGGATCGCCCCGTCGCAACGCAGATAGTCGCCGCGCTCCAATGTAGACGCGCACTCAAGGCCGTACATGTAATCGCGCATGGCGCCGCCGGCAGAGTGAGCTTCGCAGCAGACGAATGGTCCGCCGCAACTCTTGAACGCGAGTCAGACGCTCTCGGTGCAATCGGTGCGGCACTGATGCCTGGCGGCGAATTTCTGCTTTGGAGTTGCAACACCGCGGCAGGCGACGTTGGGAAAGACTTTGTCAGGCGCCTGTCACGAGCGGCACGCGCTCAAGTCGGCGCGGCCACCGGCATTATTGGAGCACTAGACCTCGGGGGTACCTGGAAACTCACGACTCTGACTGGACGTGCTGATTTCCAGCCGCCGCTAACAACAGCAGGTATTTCAAACTACGCGGCGGTGCTCGGCACCTCGGGAACAATAGCTGGCTCCAGCGAGCCTATTACGATCTTTGGTAGTTACTCCGGGCTCACCGCGGGCGATCCTTATTTTATCGTGGCGGTGATCGGTGGCACCGCCGAGGCGATTGGCGAATTTGTAGCCGGGACGGCGAGCGGCACGATTGCGGTAACGGTAGATCTTCCTGCAGGTGCTACTTACACTTGGGACAGCTCAAACGTTGCGGCGGACTCCCTTCCAGCTAATAGCATTGCTGTTTACCAGGGAACTATCTCAGTTGGCCTTGTCGGAGACCTCGACGTCAGCAGCGCAACTATCTCACCAAACGTTACTGCTGATACGACCCTAAGTTCTACGAGTGACATCGGCCCAACGGGTCCAACCGGCGCGACGGGAGCAACAGGCGCAACGGGCGAGACCGGAGCTACTGGTGCGACGGGCTCGACGGGAATAGTCGGCGCGACGGGAGCAACAGGCGCGACCGGCGCAACGGGCAAGACTGGCGCCGCAGGAGCCACCGGAGCGACGGGAACAACCGGCGCGACGGGTGAGACTGGAGCCACAGGCGCCACCGGAGCCTCGGGAGCTACCGGAACAACTGGAATAACGGGCGCGACGGGTGAGACCGGAGCCACGGGCGCCACCGGAGCGACGGGAATAACGGGTGCGACGGGCTCGACCGGTGGAACGGGCAAAACCGGGGCTACCGGTTCAACAGGTGAGACCGGAGCCACAGGTGCGGCAGGCTCGACCGGAATAGCTGGCGCGACGGGAGCACCAGGTGCAACTGGTGCTCACGGTGCGACCGGTGCAACAGGCGCGACCGGCGCCGCTGGAGACACTGGTGCAACGGGCGAGACTGGTGCCATGGCAGCTCCAGCTCCAGGAAGTGACAACGGGCTCACTGGTCCAGCCGTTGGCATCCCGCCGCCGGAACCCGATGAGCCAGTTGGTTCGCCCGTTGGCGTCTCGCCGTCGGAACCGACTCCCACTTCCACTGCCGGTCTGCCGTCTGTGCCCAGTCTCGACTTCGGTAACATGCTTGGTGCTCTGGATAGCCAGTTCGTGTACGGACCCGGCAGCGCCGGGGCCGCTCCTACATCGAATCTAGTCCAGTCGCCTACTGTCAACGACGGCTTGGTATACGACCTGACCTCAATTGATGCCCAGCCCAGCGTCTCTTCGACGCCAAGCCTCGGCGGAGAAATATTCAACATAGCTGGGAGCGGCATCGGCGGCGCTCCGCTGCATGACAGCCCGACGCAACACCAAAACTTGCTGGCACCGGGTGCTTGATCCTTAAAATGGCGCAGCCGCGCTGCGTCAGCGTGCTGTCCAAAGGAACGCTCAACCGCAGAACGATCTCGGCTTTGTGTACGAATCTGGCGAAAAACTATTTTGCGCTCTGAAGCCACAGGCCGGCCCGCGAAGTATACGCCGCACTCCCTTTGATCCAGATCAAGGCAAGTCCGCTCCCTCACGGTCATGATGATCGGGAAAAGGAGCGAGTGCCGATCACAGATATCGTTGTTGTCTGCGTCATCATTTCCGCCTTCGCCATTTTCGCTGCAGTGTTGGCCTGGGCCGACTATCAGACCCGGGAGATGGCCCCGGCGAGCCGCGAACGGGCCGCCCGCGACACCAATGTTGAGCCGCTCAAGCAGAATGCGGGGCCCGCGAATGCCGCGCGCATTGTGCCGGAAAAGACAAAGGCCTCGGCGGCCTAAAGTCTTTCGCCGCTGTTTGCAATCTGAGGGTTGGGTTGGGCTTGCTGACGCTATTCAAACTTCATCGTGCGCCGCCGGCTGATGGCGCACGCGGAATACGACGAAGTGTGACAGCGAGAAGTTCACCACGAAGCTCGCCAGAATGGCGATGGCCTTTGCCACCCAAACCGGCAAGCCAAGCACTTGTGCGCCAACAACCAGCGTCGTGGTGTTGGCGAACCAGCCGACGATACCGGAGGCAAGAAAGATCAGATAGGAGCGCCAGCGCAGCTCGCGTCCGGACTCGGCCGCAAACGTTATCGATGAGTTGAGGATGTACGAGCCGCTGACCGCGATGGTCCACGAGATCATGTTGGCGGCGATCAGGGATACGGTCGTGGGATCGGCGCAACGGCAGGACGCCGCCACCGAATCGAACAGCGATTGCGCCGACGGCGAGCGCGCAAGCGCGGCGCGTGCCACCAGAAAAATGCTGTAATCGACCAGCGTGTTGACCACGCCGATCAATGCAAATGAGATCGCTTTGACGCTGAGCGCGCGGTTGCGCCAGCTTCCAGAGAGCCGCTCGGCAAGCGAGCGCGTTTCAGGCCTCATCGACCCCCCGCATACCACGTTCGCGGCAAAGTGCCACCCCCTATCCGGCGCGCCGGTGAAGCTTATTACCTTGTATTTTATTTCTTACTAACGCCGACCCGCAGACCCCCGCGCGACAGGGCGTGGCAGTTACGCTATAGATTCGGATGGGAGGGATTGAGCTAATGAACGACGCCAGCGACTCCGAAGCCATATCGCCGGTGCGTAAGGTCGCGCCGGCGTGGGTGTCGCGCGGCGCGGCGACCTCCCCGGCGGCGGCGCGCGCCGGGCTTTCGATCATCGTTCCTCTGTACAACGAGGCGACCGGGCTCAAACGCCTGCATGGGCGGCTCATCGAGGTCGCGCAGAATTTGCTGCAGACGCGCTCGCTCGCCTGCGAAGTCATCTATGTGGACGACGGCAGCGCCGACGATACGCTGGCCATCGCGCGCACTCTTCCGGCCAACGGCCTCGATATGCAGGTGGTGTCGCTGTCGCGCAATTTCGGCAAGGAGGCGGCGCTACTCGCCGGCCTCGACCACGCCCGACTAGGCGCCGTAGTGTTCGTCGATGGCGACGGTCAACATCCGCCGGCGTTGATCGAAAAACTGGTCGGCCACTGGCTCGATGACGGCTACGACGTTGTCTACACCGCCAAGGCCAACCGCAACAATGAATCGCTGAGCCGCCGCATCGCAGTGAAATCGTTTTATTTGTTGGTCAATTGGGGCGCGCGGACAAAGATTCCAGAAGACGCCGGCGACTTCCGCCTGCTCTCGCCGCGGGCGGCGAGCGCGCTCCGCCAGCTTCCCGAACGCAACCGCTTCTTCAAGGGACTGGCGACCTGGATCGGCTTTCGCCAACTGCGCATCGACTACGAGCCGGCGGCACGCATCGACGGCCGCAGCAGCTGGAACGTGCGCACGCTGTTGGCGCTGTCGATTAACGGCCTCACCTCGTTCTCGGTGGCGCCGCTGCGCTTTGCCACGATGCTCGGGCTCTTGGTCGCCGCCGTCGCACTGCTTTACGGCTGCAAGATCATCTACGAGACAGTGGTGTACGGCGAAAAAGTGCCGGGTTATCCATCGCTGTTCGTCGGCGTCATGGTGCTCGGCGGCGTCCAGCTCATCATGCTCGGCGTGCTTGGCGAATATATCGGCAAGGTGCTCTACGAGATCAAAGGCCGGCCGGTGTATTTCGTGGCCGAGCACGACGTGAAGGACGACGTGCAGCGCGGAGCCGAAGCGCGAGAAGCCGCGGAACCCGCCGCACCCGGCACGCGCACCGCCGCCGAATGAGCGATCGGCCGCAGCGCCGCATCATCCTCTGCGCCGACGATTACGGCATCTCGCCCGCGGTGAGCGGGGCGATCCGCGACTTGATCGAGAAGCGCCGCATCAACGCCACGTCCGTGATGGTGACGGCGCCAACCTTCTCTCACGCCGAGGCGGCGGCACTACGCGAGGCCGCGGGAGATCACGCGGCCATCGGGTTGCACCTGACGCTGACCGCGCCGTTCGGGCCGCACGCTCCCGGCTTCGCGCCGCTACGCGACGGCGCATTTCCGCCGCTCGCCTCCATGGCACGCCGCGGACTTTCGCGCTCCCTCACCCCTGCCCTGCTCGACGCCGAGATTGCCGGCCAGTTCGCGGCCTTCCGCAACGCCTTTGGCCGCGCGCCCGACTACATCGATGGTCACCAGCACATCCATGTCTTTCCGCAGATCAGCGAAGCGCTGATGCGCGTCACCAAACACGCGGCGCCACAGGCGTGGCTGCGCCAATGCGGCCGCGCCGTGCGCAAGAGTCTGGAGCCCAAGGGCCTCGTGCTCGATGCGTTGAGCCGCCGCTTTCGCCGTCTCGCCGCCACGCATGGCTTGCGCACCAACCCAGCGTTTGCCGGCACCTACGCGTTCCGCGCCGGAGCCGATTACGCCGCACTGTTTCCGGATTTTCTCGACGGCATGCCGGACGGCGGCGTGATCATGTGCCACCCCGGCA
>JASHVC010000250.1 GCA_030039655.1 Xanthobacteraceae bacterium
TACGCCACGACCGCCTTCGCGCAGATCCAGACAGCCCGGCAAGGTTTTCAGATGCCGCCCGATGCTGGCGCCTTCACTTTCGTCCGTTACGCGCTGGTCGAGGGATTAAAGGGCGCGCTGCTTATCCCCTACTCCGATCTCTTCGCCGGCAAGCTCCGCAACCTTGGCGGCGCCGACGCGGCTTCGTTGTCGGCGAAGGCGGCCGTGATGGTGTTCCGCGCGGTACTGGGTCTGATCATCATCGTCGGACTCAAACGCTTCATCGATTTTGCGCGTCGCACGGCCGAGAGCCACGATTTGCAGCCGATCTTGACCGTCTTGAATAATCCGGATGCAGACCGAGCTGCCGTGGAGCAGGCGGTCGGCAACCTCACCGCCTTTGCGACGCGAGGTCACCGCGCGGTGGCAGAGCGGCTGGAACAGATCGTCATCGAAACGCTGGAGGGCAAGCCGCGATACGCTGCCAATGCGCGGTTCGCCGCCGCGAATGGTCTTGTTTCCTACGCGCAGCCGCGTACGGGATCCGGCACGTTGCTGGTGGCGATCGAAGCCTATCGCAAGCTCGCTCGTGAGGACTGGCCCCGGGAAAGAGCGCCGGTCGATTGGTTCGCGACTCAGCACGCTCTCGGTGTTGCGCTGCGCTCGCTCGGTGAACGTGAGAGCGGCACGGCGCGCTTCGAGGAGGCGGTTGCCGTCTTGCGGGAGGCCCTGAAGGAAGGAACGCGCGAGCGCACCCCGCGCGAATGGGCCGAAACGCAAAACGATCTTGGCCGATCGCTGTGGCGACTGAGCCAGCGCGAGGCCAGCACGACCCGCCTCGAAGAGGCAGCCGCGGCTTTCCGCGAGGCGCTCAAGGAGATGACCCGCGAGAGCGTCCCGCTCGATTGGGCCGCGACCCAGCACGACCTCGGCGCTGTACTCCATGCCCTTGGCGAACGCGAGAGCGATCCAAAGCACCTCGAAGAAGCAATCTCCGCTTACCGCGAAGCGCTCCAGGAAAGAACCCGTGCGCGCACGCCACTCGCTTGGGCTGCAACGCAGAATAATCTCGGCAATGCGCTACGCGCCCTCGGCGAGCGCGAGAGCGGCACCACACACCTCGAAGAGGCACTCGGCGCCTACCGTGAGGCATTAGTGGAACGCACCCGCAAGCGTTCACCACTCGACTGGGCCGAAACGCAAAACAACCTTGGCGTCGTGCTGCAAGCACTTGGCGAGCGCGAACACGACACGGCGCGCCTCGATCAGGCGATAGCCGCGTACCTCGAGGCGCTTGAGGAAAGAACAAGCGAGTCGACGCCAATCGATTGGGCCACGACCCAGAACGATCTTGGCACCGCGCTGCAAACCCTTGGCGAGCATAAGGGTGAGCCAGCGCTTCTGGAGGAGGCGGTCGCTGCCTATCGCCGGGCTCTGCAGGAGAGAACCCGCGCCCGCGCTCCGATCGACTGGGCCGCGACCCAAAGCAATCTCGGCGATGTGTTGTGTGCACTAGGCGAGCGCGAAAGTGGAACCACGCGCTTCGAGGAAGCCGTCGTCGCTTTCCGGGAATCGCTGAAGGAAAGAACTCGGGAAAAAATGCCGCTCGACTGGGCAATGACCCAGAACAATCTGGGCAATGCGCTACGTGCGCTAGGCGAGCGGGAGACCGGCACCGCGCACTTCGAAGAAGCCGTCGCGGCCTTCAGCGAGGCGGCGCGGGAACTGACCGAGGACAAGACGCCGCACCATCACGAAATCGTCCGGCAGAACCTTGCGCTCATTCTATCCGCGCTCGAGCGGCGCAAGAGCCAACCCTTCGCGGCGCTGGCATCGCGCCGGGTGTAGCGTGCCGTCCCGCCCTGAGCATTATCGGAAAGTCGCTGCCCGGTCACGATTGCGGCTGTTGGAAAAATAGCGCTCGTCGAACCCGGATCTGGTCGTGTCAGCGTTACGGTTCCAGGGCATCTCTACACGCGGCTGTGGGCGCAAGAGGCTTCGGTCCGCCCGTTGTCTAGCTGCGCTGCGGATCATTAGCATCGAGGCTATGATCAATGGGCTTCCTAATAAGAGCCAGGCCATCAGGTTCAACATGCGTTGCCTTCCTGTCGAATACTCGATCCTGCTAATGCGCCTGGAGCCGGTCCTGCAGCCAACCAAGCGGCTCGGGCGCTGTCTGCGGTGCAGCGGATGAGTTCGGCCGTGGCCGCGGCAACGGCACGTCGCCGGCCGCTGTGGCAAAGAAGCGGGGCCGTGGCCGCGGCAACGGAACCGGCGCCCCGGCCGCGAAGGGATTTGTCACCGGCACTCCATCCATGCTCCCACCGAGACTCCCGGTCATCGGGCCGGCGCGCGATGCGGCATCGGCCTCCTGTTGCCGCAACTTCGCCAGGGCGTTTTGCGCGTCCGCGAGATGCCGGCCGGTCTGAAACTCGGCGATGAATTCACTCAAATTCTCGATGGTCAGAGCCACCGCAATTTGCCGCCACGCGATCTCTTCAACGGTGTCCACCGCCTCCTGGGCGTGCCGGCCTTGAGGAAATTTCTCCAGATAGATGTTGTACGAGGCGCGCGTGCCGAGCGAATCGACCTGAGCCCAGAGCAAATCGTCAGCCGCATTGAGGGCGGCCACAACATGCCGCCCGCCGGCCGAATAGGCCGCGATGTAGGCTGCATACTCCTCGTAGGTGTTGGCGCGGATAGCGCGCGCCCAGGCGGCATCGTCGATGCGTTCGGCAATGACGGGCTGGCCGGCCTCAGAAGCCCAATTGCGATAGAACCATTCGTAACTCTGGGGCGTGTCCTGCAGCAGGGTCCACTGCCACGCCGCCCGCTCGCCGAGCCGTGCCCACGATGAACCGGGCGGCACCGGCAAGAGCCACAGGGCCAAGAGCAGCGGCAGCGCGGAGAAGACGAGAAGCAGCGCTTTACGCGGACTTGCCAGGCTCCCGAGGCTGCCAACGGCACTCCCGAGCTGGGCCCTGCTGTCGCTGACCCAATAGCCAATCCTGCGCAACCACTGAAATAAACGAGCCAAGGCACTCGCCCCTCAAGTCGCGGGCCTGCCGATGTTGAATCGGCAACCTTTTACCTCCAATGGTCAATTGGACCCCCGCATCTGTTTCCCCGCTAATCACAGGCTGAAACGAGAGTGCGGAGGGGCGCTTCACGGTCGTCCGGAGCTCTGGTCGGCAGAGAAACCGTGTTCAAGGCGCAAGGGTGCGCGCGACCCGGAAACTCAAGTTGTTGTACCGGCTGCCAATTGTGAACGAACCGCGGGCCGCGGAGCGGACAAGGTCGGGATGGCTGTCCCAGGCGCCGCCACGCACGGCACGGCGAGGACAGTTATTGCCCTCGATCCAAGCAGAGCCATCGGCCGGCGCACCATCGTAATTGCTGTGGGAACAATCTTCCGTCCACTCATAGGCATTTCCCACCATGTCGTAGAGGCCGAACGCGTTGGGCGGAAATGAACCAACGGGAGCCGTGCGCTTGGTGTCCCACTGACTCCCGCAGCCGCTGCAGTTCGTCATCACCTTGCCGTTGAGCTTGATGCCGTCGCCCCAAGGATAGGCTGTCTGTGTTCCGGCACGCGTCGCGTATTCGTATTCAGCCTCCGACAGCAGGCGATAGGTCTTGCCGGTCATACGAGAAAGCCAAGCTACATAGTGCTGAGCATTCTCCCAGGTGACGTTGATCACGGGCTGCGTGCCGCGGCCGTAGCCGCTGTCATAGATGTGTGGATCGCAATCGCCATGGGCGGCGCACGCATCCCAGTCCGCAAATGTCAGTTCGTACTTGGATACAGCAAACGGCTTGGCAATCGTCACCTGGTGCAGCGGACCTTCGTTGGCTTGCCGGCCCTTCTCGTCCGGCGCCGATCCCATGGTGAACGAGCCTGCGGGTACGACGACCATTTCGGGGCAGTCAGTTGCGCACTCCTTGAAGGAATCTCCCGGCTTCAGCGCTTGCTCGGCGGCAGCGGTTAACACGTGGGGCCGAACCTGAGAAACCATGTACGGCCGTATGGCGGTGTAGTAGCGCCAGGAGGCTGTCAGATTATCGTGTTCCACCCAAGCGGCGAGACCAACGACGACGCCGAACCCCAGCACCCCGATCAACGAGCCCGCTAAAAGTCTTCGGCGGCGCGCGTGCCGCCGGCTCTGTAGGATAAACTTCCGGTCAATTTCCGGAATATCGTCGGGGCGTTTGGCGAGCCAGCTTTGCGCTTGCGCAAGCGCCAAACCCATGAGAAGCGCATCGTTCTTTGAATGGTCCGGTATGGCCTGCCAGGCGCGGCACGCGGCTTCGAGACCATTGCGCCACGCCAGAAACTCTCGCTCCGCGGCGATCCATTCGTGCAGCTTGCCCCAACGCCGAAAAATCGCCTCATGAGCGACCTCGGCGTAGGTCTCGCCAGCCTCCGAGGTGGCGATGACCAAAAGCCTGTTCGGGTGATCGGCAAGCTCGGAGGCGAGCCACCACTCTTCGTTGCTAAATTCCGAACGAGCAGCGCGCCGCCGGGTCGGCTCGCTGCCCTCACGCACTGTCGCCAGTCGCAACGTCAACACGCGCCGTAGAGCGGCCTCGGAGGCGGGGTGATCCGCCAAAAACTTGTCGGCGCGATGCACCAGCACGCCGCCAAGCTCGAAGGATTGCAGATTGAGCCGAAGCACCCCGTCGCCCCGGTGAACCATCTGCGTCCACATGTCGTCGAGCGTGTAGGACAACAGCGGCAAGGCGCCGACGTCCCTAGCGCCATCGTCCGCCGCGCGTCGGCTGATGATGTCAACCAGACCCTCATTCTCGAACCGCGCCGCGAGCATTTGCGCCGGGCGCGCCACGACTTCGCGTAATTCCCCTTCACCCAACGGCGGCACATCGATCTGCTGTCGCGCCCGAAACAGCGGCTTGTCGCTTTGCAGCGCCCCGAGGAAGTCGGAGCGCATGCTCATCATGGCGCGCAGGCGCCGATCGGCCAATGCCTGGACGAGGACTTCGGAGAAACGGCGGCGCTGACCTTGCTCGGCACGAACGTAAAGCTCTTCGCCTTGGTCGACGTACAGGAAGAAACCGGGTGGCTCGGGTTGCTCGAGTTCCTTGCAGCGGCGCTCGGTAGCATCGATGAGATCGGGCAGCGTGGCCTTGCCGCTCAGCAAAGCCTCCATCCAGCCGTACTGCCGTGTCGCACGCTCGGGATCGGTCGCGGCGAACTGCCAGCGGTCGAGGAAAGCTTCCACTAGCGCCCTCAGCGGATCGGCGCCCGGCCTGAACGACAAGAAGCACCATTGCCGGCTGTTCTGAAATGCCGTCGGCCAAGCGTTCGGCGCATTCGCTTCCTCGGGCCAAGCCTGACGCTTGAGCGCCGCCAACACGCCGGCCTGTGCCAACGAGGATTTGCCGACACCGGAATTGCCGATCAGCACCGGCAACTGGCCATTCGAACTCGCAAGCGCGGACAGCAATTCGACGGTTTCGCGTTTGCGGCCGAAGAAATAGTCGCTGTCCTTCTCCTCCATGGCCTCGAGGCCACGATAAGGCGACGTGTAACGCCACAATTCGCCGGGACTTGTGTCCTCGCCCGATACCGCATCAAAAATGCGGGCGATGTCCTTCTCGGACGCTGGATCAGCCGAGACGATCCAATGCAGTTGACGCAGAAATGGAAGACCCGGCGCGGTCTGTCCCTCAAGCAGCACAACAATAAGCGGAAATTTTCTGTCCGAATTGACCCACTTGTCGAGCGCTTCGTCGTATTCCGGAACCTGCCATTTGCCGATGCCACCTTGGCCGATAAGAAGAATGAAAGCGCTCGCGTCGGCGATCTCCTGGGCGAGCTGTGCGGACCATGAGCCGCCTGCTCTCAAGTTTGTGGAGGCGAAGAAGACGCGCGAGGCCGAATCCTTGCGCTCAATGCCGGCCTTGAGCCGTTCCGCAAGCGCGTGATCCGCCGAGTTGTAGCTGAGAAACCAGCGGGGCATCCACGTCAATTCTGGCTAGAAGGTTGCTGCCATCAAATCAGGAAAATCCAGCCGGCGGAATAGGGGTGATTGATCAGATCACTCCGGCAGATAGCAGAAGCGCGCCATCTGCGGACCGTGATCCTTCACGATCCTGACCACTTGTTCCTTCGTCAAAATGGCCTTCCATTGGCCGGCGCGCCCCTCGCGGAAGAAACGTCCGGCTTTATTTGAACGCTCCTGAAAGCCCTCACGTTCCTCTTGGGCCCACAGCGCGGCGAACGACGAACGATCAATGGCGCCGGCAAGTTGCCCAGGCGTAGGATGAAGGAGCAGATGACGCGCAAGCCCGCCGAACGTGCGCTCGGGAGTAGCCAGCATGTCCTCGTAGCGCATAACGTAGATGGCTCGATGCGGCTTGTGAGTCCAACTGAGAACGTGCTGGCTCCAAGAGCCGATCACCTCGTAGACCTGCTCTCCGGTCACCGGTATTTCAGCGTTGGGGCGTCCCATGGTCGCAATCGTCTCGTCGAGGGGACAGCCAAGATGATGCGCGTAAGAGACGGCCACATCGAGGGGATTGCGGACGATGTAGATTGCCCCTGCGGTGACTTCAAAATTGACAGTCGTTGAGCCGCGATCGACCAGCAAAGCCTGGTGGGTCTTGGTGAAGATCAATCCCTCGAATTGCTTGGCGGCGCGCCGCTGGACCTGGTGCCGTACGCTGGCAATTTGATCGCGGTGTTCGTCGGTCGGCTTGAAACCCAATGCCT